>NZ_JBSGWV010000006.1:0-132307 GCF_053609105.1 Streptomyces sp. NPDC054975 | reverse complement strand
GTTCGACGCCTCGAACGGGTGGACCGACCGGGCCGGGGGGGGCTTATGCGTCACTCCCACCCCTTTGGAGCGGCTTCGGCGCCCGGGCGTAAGCGGCTCGTCGTGCCCAGGGCGTGCATCAGCTCGCCGACCCGGCGGCTGTACGTACGCCCCGACATGCCGAGGCGGGCCGCGGCCGTCTCGTCGGTGAGTCCGGCGAGGAGAGCTTCGAGGACCGGGCGGAGCTGTGGGGGGAGCCCGGCCCTCGGGGCCGTCGCGCCGGTCAGCTCCTCGCCCGCGTCCCAACTGGCGTGGTGGGCGCGGACCAGGGCCTGCACGACGACCGGATCGCGGATCAGCAGCATTCCGTTGTAGAGCAGTTCCAGATCGAGCGGGACCGCCGCGACCGTGCGGTCGACGACGATCATCTTGAACGGGATCGTGTCCGCGAGCCGGGCCCGGCCCGGCATCCGGACCGCGCCCGCCACCTGGGGGAGGGCGTGACGGGGCACGATCCGTCTGACCTCCGGCGCCCGCTCCGCCGCGGCCCGCATGCACGCTCCCGCCAACTCCAGGAACGGCTCGGGGATCGCACGGCCCACGGAGGCGGCCGGGTCGTCGAAGGTCAGCAACTCGTGCCGGGCGGAGGAGGCGAGCCCGGCCAGCGCCGCGCTGATCCGCCGCATCCCGCGCACGGGACGGCCCGGAGGCCGCTGGGCCTCCGGCACGGCCCGGTTCATCGCCGAACGCGCGAGCATCACGGCTCCCGCAGTCTCACCCACCGCTGACCACCCCCGCCCGATCGGTGTGCCACTCCATGTACGCACGTGACTGCGCACGGTGACAACCCCTGTTGAAGAGGATGGCGAGTCCATGCCACGGGAGAGTGCCACGGGCTCCGTTGCCGCATTGAGATCCTTCCGCAACTCCCCCGTCCGGTCCGATCGGCCTCCTCGCACGTCACATTCACAAGTGACTGACTTCGAGGGGGAGATGGCATGAAGCGACGACACAACGGACGGTTCGCCGCCGGGATCCTGGCCGCCGGGCTGCTGCTCACCGGCTGCGCGGCCGACGGGAACGCCGAACGCGCGACGGCGGACCGGGGTGGCGGTCACCGCGCCCCGGACGTGCCCCGCCCGGACGGGCCGGGCCCGGAGACAGGCCGGGAGGACGCACCCGAGGGCGAGCAGAAGTCCGCCCGGCCGCCCGCCGACTACCTCTCCACCTTCGCCCTGGACGTGGACACCGCCTCGTACGGGTACGCCCTCCGTACCCTCGACGCCGGCCGGCTGCCGGATCCGGCAGCCGTGCGGCCCGAGGAGTTCGTCAACAGCTTCCGCCCCGACTACCCGCGGCCCGAGGGGGACGGCTTCGGCGTGACCGTCGACGGCGCCAGGACCGGCGAGGACGGCTGGTCGCTCGTCCGCGTCGGACTCGCCACCGCGGCGGCCGACCGGCAGGGCGAACGCCCGCCCGCCGCCCTCACCTTCGTCGTCGACATCTCCGGCTCGATGGCCGAGACCGGTCGCCTGGACCTGGTCAAGCAGTCCCTCGGCATCCTCACCGACGAGCTGCGCGACGACGACTCCGTCGCCCTGGTCACCTTCAGCGACGAGGCCGAGACCCGGCTCCCCATGACCCGGGTCAAGGGGCAGCGCGAGCGCATCCACGGCATCGTCGACGAGCTGCGGACCACCTCCTCCACCAACGTGGAGGCAGGGGTGCGCACCGGCTACGACGTCGCCGTCCAGGGCCACCGCAAGGGCGCGACGAACCGCGTGGTCCTGCTCTCCGACGCCCTGGCCAACACCGGTGACACCGACGCGCAGTCGATCCTCAACCGGATCGAGGAGGAGCGCCGGGAGTACGGCATCACGCTCTTCGGCGTCGGCGTCGGCAGCGACTACGGCGACGCGTTCATGGAGCAGCTCGCCGACAAGGGCGACGGGCACACCACGTACGTCTCCACCCCCGAACAGGCCCGCAAGGTGTTCGTGGACCAGCTGCCCACCCATGTCGAGCTGCGCGCCCGTGACGCCAAGGCGCAGGTCGCCTTCGACTCGAAGACCGTCGAGCGGTTCCAGCTGATCGGCTACGAGAACAGGGAGGTCGCCGACGAGGACTTCCGTGACGACCGGGTCGACGGCGGCGAGGTCGGCGCCGGACACACCGTCACCGCGCTGTACGCGGTGAAGACCCGGGCCGGCCGCAGCGGTCCCCTGGCCACGGCCACGGTCCGCTGGCTCGACCCGAAGAGCCGCGCACCCCGCGAGGCCTCCGGCGGTGTGGGGACCGGGGCGCTCGCCCCCGCGCTCTGGTCACCGGGCCACGACAGCCTCCAACTGACCGCCGTCACCGCCTACTTCGCCGACCGGCTCCGCGGCGGCACCCTGCCGGGCGCGCCGCGTCTCGCGGAGCTGGCGGAGCACGCGGGGGCCATCGCCGACCGCTCGGGTTCGAAGGTGGTCCGGGAGCTGACGGAGGCGATCCGGCAGGCGGCCAAGTTGCGGGGCGCCGAGGCCGATCAGGGCACGGGAGCGGAACCGGGCGATCCGTACAGCGGCTGATCGCTGCGTTGTCCACAGGCGCTGCGCGCGGGACGGCGGGGCGTCATGATGAGCCCATGGCCACCACGTTGCTCGCTCTCGCCATCGCCTCCACCGGTCTGTACGCCGGGTTCATGCTGATCTTCCTGACCGGCATCATGCCCGCCCTGGCACGGCTCGACGACGGCGCGTTCGTCGACGCGATGCGGCGGATCAACGAGTACGTGCCCAAGGCGGTCTTCCTGGTGGTGTTCCTGGGTGTCGTGGCCTTCCCGGTCGCCGCGTTCCTGGTGCCCGTGGACGGCCGCTCCGACACGCAGAAGTGGCTGGTCCTGGCCGGAACGGTCGCCGCGATCCTGAACCACCTGGTGACGATCGCGGGGAACATTCCGCTCAACAACGCGCTGGCCGCCTCGGAGCGGACGGGTGAGCCCCCGTCCGCCGTCCGGGCGGCCTTCGAGAAGCGCTGGACCGGCTTCCATCTGATCCGTACGGTGCTGATCACCGCCGCGTTCGGACTGCTGATCGCGGCCGGGCTCGCCTGACCTGACGGACTCCGGGCCCGACCTTTGACCGGGGTGGGGGCCGGGCCGACGATCTCAGGACGAGGCGGCCGGGCCCGGCCCCATGGTTAATGCCCCAGGCCAGGAGCCGTGCCTGTCCGCCTCGCTCGCTCGGCGCGGTGGCCACGGCCGCCTAATCTGGCGCCATGGACTTCCGCGGACAGCTGCCGGTCGTCGCCGCCGTGGCCGCCGGCGGCGCGCTCGGCGCCACGGCCCGCTACGGCGCGTCCCTCGCCTGGCCCACCCCCGCCGGAGCGTTCCCCTGGACCACGTTCACCGTGAACGTGGTCGGCTGCGCCGCGATCGGCGTCCTGATGGTCCTGGTCACCGAGGTCGCCGCCGCACCGCACCCGCTTCTCCGCCCTCTCCTCGGCACCGGCGTCCTCGGCGGCTTCACCACCTTCTCCACGTACGCCCTCGACACGCAGAGGCTGTTGAGCGCTGGGGACACGGCCCGTGGCGTGGCATACATGGGAGCGACGGTGGCGGCCGCCCTGGCCGCCGTCTGGGCCGCGACCACCGCGACCCGGGGCGCTCTGGCGAGGAGAACACGATGACCAGACTGGCGGGCAGGGCCCTGCGGGTGACGATCCTCCTCGGCGAGAGCGACACCTGGCACCACCGGCCGGTGTACTCCGAGATCGTGCACCGCGCCCACAGCGAGGGTCTCGCCGGCGCCTCCGTCTTCCGGGGCATCGAGGGCTTCGGCGCGTCCTCGCTGATCCACACCTCCCGGTTGCTCTCGCTGAGCGAGGACCTGCCCGTCGCCGTCGTGATCGTGGACACCGAGCAGCGGGTACGGGACTTCCTGCCGCAGCTCGACGCGCTGGTGGGCGAAGGGCTCGTCATCCTCGACGACTGCGAGGTCATCCGGTACGTCGGCCGGGAACAGGACGCGTGAACTGGCTCCTCGTCGTCGCCGGCGCGGCGATCGGCGCGCCCCTGCGCTACCTCACCGACCGGGCCGTCCAGTCACGGCACGACTCGGTCTTCCCCTGGGGCACGTTCGCCGTCAACGTCGTCGGCTCCTTCGTCCTCGGTCTGCTCACCGGCGTCTCCTCGGCCCAGGCGCAACTCCTCCTCGCCACAGGCCTGTGCGGGGCGCTGACGACGTACTCCACGTTCTCCTACGAGACGTTGAAGCTGTACGAGGGCGGGGCGAAGGGGTACGCGGCGGTCAACGTCGCGGGGAGCCTGGCCGCCGGGCTCGGAGCCGTCTGGCTGGGTGCGGAGACCGCGACGGCCTGGTGAGGGCCGTCCGCCGATTGTTTCCTTGCCGTCAAGATATGCACTCCTACAAAAACGAAGTGGTCATTATTATCTTATGGTGGCAGTACGTGACCATGGAGGGGGCGCTATGGATCTGAAGGTGCTGGGCTTGCTCGCTGTCCAGGAGAGGGGGACGCCGATCGTTCCCACGGCGGCACCAGCCCGTCAGGTGCTCGCGCTGCTCGCGGCGCACGCCGACCGCATCGTGCCGACGGCCGTGCTGACCCAGGAGCTCTGGCCCGACGGCCCGCCGCGCCACGCACAAGACATGATCGAGACATCTGTCCGCCAGCTCCGGGAACTCATCGACGACGCGCTGGAAGTGGGCCGGGAGGAGGCGGTGGGGCTGCCCGCCGCGCCCGGACCCCGGACCGCGCGCGACGTCCTGGTCTCCCTGGCGGGCGGCTACCGGCTCGGCACCGGAGGCGGCACCTCCGACGTCCGGATGTTCCAGCGCGCGGCCGGCGCCGGATACCGGGCCATGGAGCTGGAGGACTACCCGACGGCGGCCGAACGGCTCGGCGAGGCACTGGAGTTGTGGACCGCCGACGCGTACACCGGCGTCGTGACCGGACCGCACCTGCGGGCCCACGGCGCCCGCCTCGAACTCTCCCGGCTGCGCGCCCTCGACCTGTGGGTCGAGGCGCAGCGCAGACTCGGGCGGAGGCACGAGCTCTACTCCGGTCTGTCCGGGTTCCTCTCCCGCTTCCGCAGCTCGCCGCCGCAGTACGCGGCGCTGGTGGCGGAGCTGGAACGCGGCACGGACCAGGGGTGGGTGGCACGGTCGTACGGGCAGGGTCCGACGGTGCGGACCGGGTCCCTCCCACACTCCATCCGTCACTCCTTCCCCACCCGTCACCTGATGCCCGTCGCTGGTTGACCGCATGATCACCGTCGAACTAGTTTCGGACCGATAACGGGGCGAAACGTGTACGACGGGCTGGGGGCTCGCACACCATGACGGATCCACAGACCCAGGACACCGGCCTGATGGCCGTCCTCGAACTCCTCGCCGAACAGGCCCCGGCGGGCCGGTTCGACGCGCTGTTGCAGCAGGCGAGACGCAGCGGCGCCCCCGGCGAGGACCTGGTCCGCCTGGAGCGGGCCGTGCACCTGGCCCGGGGCGTGCAGGCCTGGCAGGGGCAGCGCCGCCAGCGCGAGGACGGCCTGGCCGATCTGGTCGACACCGCACGGGACCTGACGTCGCCCCATGACGTCGAGTCCCTGCTCCAGGTGGTCACCCGCAGGGTCAAGCGGCTGCTCAACTTCGACATGACCTCCGTCGCCGTCCTGGAACCGGAGGGCAGCCTGCGCGTGGCCGTCTCCTACGGCTCGACCACCGCGCTCGTCACCGGCCACACCGTCCCCGCCGGGTTCGGCCTGGGCCACCGGAGCCTCCTGTCCCGCGCACCCCTGTGGACCGCCGACTACCTCGACGACGACGCGATGGACCACGACCCGAGCGCCGACGACGTCATCCGGGCCGAAGGCCTGCACGCGCTGATGGCCGTGCCGATGTGCAACGGCGAGCAGACCATCGGCGTGCTCTACGGAAGCAACCGCTCCGTACGCCACTTCAGCCCGGACGAGATAGGCCTGGTCTCCTCACTGGCCGCGCTCGCCGCCGTCGCCCTCGAGCGCGCCGGCCGCTTCGAACAGACCCGCGGCGAGGTCGACCGGCTGGAGCGGGACGGCTTTCGTACGCGGACGAGCCTGGTCCGGCTGCAGCAGCTCGGCGAGGCCCACAGCCACACCCTCGGCCTGGTGCTCGCCGGCGCCGACCTGACCACCGTCGCGAAGGCCGCGGGCGACGCGCTCGACTCGGCGCTGCAACTGCGCGACCCGGCCGGCCGGGAGCTCGCCGCAGGCGGCGACCTCGGCGACCTGGACGAGCAGGCCGTCGCCGAGGCGGCCCTGGACGCCCACGCCCATCTGCGTCCCGTCGTCACCGCCCAGGGCACCTGGGTCGCCCCCGTCACCGCGGGCGCGGAGGACCTGGGGGTGCTGGTGCTCCGCCCGAACACCGCGCTCGTCGGCGAGGACGAGGGCCTGCTGCAGCTGACCGCCCAGACCTTCGCCATCCAACTCCTGCTCCGGCGCAGCACGGCCGTCGCCGAAGGACCCGTGCGCGACGACCTCTTCGACGAACTCCTCGCCGTCCACGCCGACAGCGGCCACCAGACGCACTACCTCGTGCAGCGGGCACGCGGCCTCGGGATCGACCTGGAGGCGCCGCACGTCCTGCTCGTCGCCCATCCCGAGGGTGGCGAACAGGGCCGCGCCGTGGTGTGGGCCTCCTCCTACGCGCACCGGATGACCGGGCTCAAGACGGTCCACAGCGGCCACATCGTGCTGCTCCTGCCGGGCACGGACGCCTCCGCCGCGGCCCGCGCCGTCGCCGACCAGCTGTCACCGCTGCTCGGCCACCCCGTGTCCGTGGGCGCGGCCGGACCGGGCCGGGGCGCCGCCGACATCGGCCGGATGCACCGGGAGGCGATGCGCTGCCTGGACGCGCTGACCGCCCTCGACGGCGCGGGCAGCACGGCCTCGGCGAAGGACCTCGGCTTCCTCGGCCTGCTGCTCTCCGACGACCACGACGTCGACGGCTACATCAGATCGGCGATCGGCCCGGTCCTCGACTACGACCGCGACCGGCTCACCGACCTCATCGGCACCCTGGAGTCGTACTTCGCCTCCGGCGGCAGCCAGGCCCTCGCGGCCGACGCCCTGAAGGTCCACCCCAACACGGTCTCGCGCCGCCTCGACCGGGTCACCGACCTGCTGGGCGACGCCTGGCAGCAGCCGGGCAGGACGCTGGAGGTGCAACTCGCCCTGCGGCTCCACCGCTCACGCGAGGTCCTGCGCCGCAGACGCCGGTCGGGTACGGCTCCTCACGCGGAGACGAGCTCCGCCGGCCGGCCGGTGTCGTAGCCGACGCGGGAGAGCACCACGGCCGCGTGGGCGGCGGAGGCCAGGGTCATGTGGCGGTGCCAGCCGGGGAAGGAACGGCCCACGTAGTCCCGCAGCCCGCTCTCCTCGCCGACACGCGCGAAGTCCGCCTCCACCCGGCGGGTCAGCTTGGTCAGCCGTAGCAGCGGACCGGGGCCCGGCTGCGTCATGCCCGTGAGCCACAGTGCCGACGGCGGACGCGTCGGATCGCTCCACTCACCGAGCAGGAAGAGACCGCGCTGCGCGGAGGAGCGGTCCGACAGCACCACCGGCACCATCGCGGCGAGCGACATCCGCGGGGCGAGCCCCGCGGCCGCGTCCTGCCACGGCACCGGCCGCCGTACGCCCTTGACCAGCTGGAGGATCTGCTGCGCCGGCAGCGGACCGCTGCGGAACCCCGGCAGCGCCCGGTCCGCGACCGACAGCCGCTGGGAGCCGTTGATCCGGGCGAGGAACGGGACGCGGGCGGCGGTCAACGGGGCCATGGCCGACGGCGCGTCGCCGCCCCGCAGATCGATCAGGACCGGCCGACGAGGCCCCCAGTGGCGCGTGGCCTCCAAGGCGACCGCCACGGCGCACTCCTCCGGGCTCTCCGCCCCCGCCTCCGGGGGCACGCCCGCCCGGTCGCGCAGCGCGTGGTCGTGGACCCACTGGTCGGGCAGGACCAGCCGCCAGTCGACGGGGGCGCTCAGCTCCTGCGAGGCGAGCCACACGCCGGCGGACTGCTGGCCCCGGAACGACTGCCGCGCGTGCGGGGCGAACCCCCGGTCCACGCCGACCGAGTGGTCACCGGTCTTCGGTACCGACATCTGCCGGACGACCCAGGCCTGCGGGGCCGCCATCCGCTCCAGGTGGGCGGCGAGCGCGGCCCGCAGGGGGCGCCAGCTCCACGTGGAGTCGGCGATGAAGTGATGCAGCGTCTGTTCCGTGGCGGGCGCGCCCAGATGGGCGGCGATGTTCCGTGCGGTCTTGCGTCCTTCGGTGGTGAGGAGCCCGCGCAGGTACTGCTCCCCGCGCTGCCGCTGGTCCTTCCTGGGGAAGGAGGAGAACAGGGTCGCGCAGAGCTCGGCGACGGTGTCGTCGGACACGGCGGGCCCGGCGCCGCGCCGGCCCTGGCGAGGCACCGTGAGCGGTCGGACCGGGTCCCGTTCTCTGATGACTGCTGTGTTCACGACACTCCAACCATGGGGGGCTTCGATGCGCCTCCACGATGGCTCCGGGCGGGTGCCGCGGACGAGGTGTCCACGGCACCCACCTGCTGTCGCTCGTGCGTCCTGAACCACTGCTCCTCCGCGGGTCCGCCCCGACGCCGGCCGCGCCGCCCGGCACGCCGCGGGCGGGGTGTGGCCGGACCACCACGGGAGCCCGAACGGTGCGCGGTCACACACCGGTGAAGGCGCGGTCCCCGTGCAGCCAGGACACCTGGTCGTACAGCTCCTCCTGGGAGAAGGCCGAGAGCATCCGGTTGCGCTCCACGGCGAGCTCGCCCGCCGGGTGGTACAGCTCGGAGCCCATCAGCCGGGCCACCTCCTGCGTGCGGCCGGTCCGCTCGCGGCGCGCCGCGTTGAACTTCTCCAGGCTCTGCACGACCGCCCCGCCGTCCATGTCGGCAAGCAGCTCCGCGAGGACGACGGCGTCCTCCAGCGCCTGGCAGGCGCCCTGCGCCGCGTACTGCAGCATCGGGTGCGCCGCGTCGCCGATCAGACCGACCCGGCCGTCGGTCCAGCGGTCGACCGGGTCACGGTCGCACAGCACCCACTCGCGCCATTCGTCGCCGAGTTCGAGCAGCCGCCGCGCGGTCGCGCCGATCCCGGGGAACTGCTCCAGGACGTACTCCCGTGCCGTCGCCCGGCCGGTCACCGGGACGGTCGCGCCGTTGTCACGGGTGACGGCGAGGTTGAGGTACTCGCCCCCGCCGATCATGTAGTGGACGAAGTGCCACTTGGGCCCCGCCCACAGGGTGACGGTGTTCCAGCGCAGCTCCTCGGGCACCTTCTCGATGGGGATCACCGACCGGTAGATGGTGTGCCCCGACACGCGCGGTTCGCCGTCACCGAGCATCTGGGCGCGCACCGTGGAGCGGATGCCGTCCGCGCCGATCAACGCGGCGCCGGTGAAGATCCGGCCGTCGGTGGTGTGGACGGTGACACCGCCGGCGTCCTGCTCGTAGCGCTCCACCGAGGCGTCAGTCACGAGCGTCACGCCGTCCAACGCCTGGCAGGCGGCGAGCAGCGGCTGGTACAGGTCGCCCCGGTGCACGACGGCGTACGGGTTGCCGAACCGCTGCCGATACGCGCCGGTCAGCTCCATCGCGGCGACCTTCTCGCCCGTGGTGCCGTCCATGAACCGGAGTTCGTCGATGAAGACGGCCCGCGCGCGGACCCCCTCGCCGACGCCGAGCCGGTCGAGAGCGTGGAAGGCGTTGGGGCCGAGCTGGATGCCGGCGCCGATCTCGGCGAAGGTGTCCCGGCGTTCGAGGACGGTGGTGCGGTGCCCGCTCCGCGTCAGCGACAGCGCCGTCGCGAGTCCTCCGATGCCACCACCGGCGATGAGTATGTGAGCCATGTCGTTCCTCAGTTCTCTGCTACGGGTACGGAGTGGCGGGGGAAGAGCCGGTGCAGCTCCTCGTGGAAGCCCGGGAAGGTCTTCGCGACGCAGCCCGGGTCGTCGAGGGTGATCCCGTCGGCACGCAGGCCCAGGACGGAGAACGCCATCGCGATACGGTGGTCGCGGTGGCAGACGATCCGGGCCGGCGCGGGGGTGCCGGGGTGGACGGTGATCCGGTCCTGGCCGGTCTCGGTGCGGATGCCGAGGGCGCGCAGGTTGCCCTCGACGGCGGCGACCCGGTCCGACTCCTTCAGCCGGGCGTGCCCGATGCCGGTGATGGTGATCGGCGCGTCGGCCAGGGGCGCGATCGCGGCGAGCGTCATGAAGGTGTCCGAGATCTCGCCCATGTCCACGGAGAACCCGCCTCGGAGAGTTCCGGTGCCCGTGACCGTGGTCGCCCCCTCGGTGGTCTCCACCCGGGCGCCGGCGCGGGCGAGTACCTCGGTGAAGCGCAGGTCGCCCTGGAGGCTGCCGCGACCGAGACCGGCCACCCGCACGCTCGCCCCGGTGACGGCCGCCGCCGCGAAGACGTACGAGGCGGTGGAGGCGTCGGGCTCGATGCTCAAGGGCGCGCCCCGGTAGCCGGTCGGCTCGACGGTGAACACCCCGGGGGTGGCCTCCTCCACCCGGGCGCCGAAGTGCCGCATCAGAGCGAGGGTCATGTCGATGTACGGCCGGCTGACGAGGTCCGGCACGCGCAGCTCCAGCGGCGCGCGCATCAGCGGGCCCGCCATCAGCAGACCGGTCAGGAACTGGCTGCTGAGCGAGGAGTCGACGCTCAGCGTCCCGCCGTCGAGCCCCCGCGAGCGGACCCGCAGCGGCAGCCGCCCGCCGGGTCCCGTGGTGACTTCGGTCCCCAGCCGCCGCAGGGCGTCGGCGAGGGGTGCCACGGGGCGGGCGGTCAGCTGGTCGGAGCCCTCGAAACCGAAGTCGCCGTGCCCGGTCGCGGCGAACGGCGGAAGGAAGCGGGCCGCCGTCCCGGCGTCGGCGCACCAGACGGTCCCGGCGCCGGCCGGGCCGCGGCCCAGGCCGCTCACCGTCCAGACACCGTCGTCCTCGGCGGCGTCGATCCGGACCCCGAGGGCGCGCAGGGCCTCACGGAAGGCGGTCGTGTCGTCGCTGACGAGCGGGGCACCGAGGGCGCTGGTGGAGTCGGCGGCGGCCGCGAGCAGCAGAGCCCGGTTGGTGAGCGACTTCGACCCCGGTATCCGGGCATGGAGGGCAGGGGTCGCCGGTACGGCGATGGTCATGGCTGTCCTTTGCGAGTACGGCCGCCGCGTGCGCGGCGGTCCGGAAAAGAGCGCCGCACACGACAGGCGTACAGGCGGCCGTCCTCGCCCGGTGCGGCCACGGAAGCGAGAGGCCGCCCGGTCAGCCGTCGACGCTCTCCAGGGCCGCGCCGTGGCCCGCGAGCGCGGCGACGGCGAACACGCCCTCGACCGTCGCCTCCACGTCGAAGGAGTGCCGCTCGGTGGGCGGGTAGCCGATGAGTTCGGCCGCCCGCTGGGGGATGGCGGCCTCGGCCGACTCCCAGAGCAGGACGGCCCCCCACCGGTTCGTCGCCGCGTCGGAGATCCAGAACTTCAGCCGTAGCCCGGGCACCTGGGAGAAACGGTCCACCGCCTCGTCGCGCAGGAAGCCCCGCAGCGACTCGATGGTCTGCGCCGAGCCGCTCAGGTCCCACCAGACGATCACCGCACGCACGAGCCGGCCACCTCCGCGAGCAGCTCCCCGATGATCCGGGGCCCGTCCACCGTCAGGACGGACTCGGCGTGGAACTGCATGGAGACGAAACCGGCCGCCCGCAGCCCGTGCACCTCGCCCGTCCCCGCGTCCCGGCTGACCTCGACCCGGCCGTGCACCGGGTGCTCGAAGGAGTCGGCGTCGAAGCGGGCCGCGAACGTGTTGTAGAAGCCCACCCGCTCGCGCCGGCCGAAGAGGTCGATCTCGTGCTGCGCGCCCTGGTTGGGCACGGGCCGGCGCACCAGGTCGAGCCCGAGCAGGGTGGAGAGCACCTGGTGGCTCAGGCAGACGGCCATGAACGGCCGCCGCTCCTCCAGGAGTTGGGCCACCGCCGCCCGCAGGTGCGCGATCTTGGGGTCGCCCGTCTCGCGCGGATCCCCGGGCCCCGGGCCCATGACGACCAGGTCGTGCTCGTCGAAGCTGTAGCGCTCGTCGAAGCGCCGCACGCTCACCTCGCCGCCGAGCGACCGGATCTGTTGGGCGATCATCTCCGTGAACGTGTCCTCGGCGTCGATCACCAGGACCCGGTTGCCGGTCAGCGGACCGGCCGCGCCCAGACGGGTCTCCTGGTCCCTGAGCCAGAAGTCGGCGATGCGCTCGTTGCGCTCGTCGAGCGCCTCGCGGACCGCCGGGTGCGCCCCGAACCGGATGGGCTCCGGGTCGCCGAGCGCGGCCAGCAGCCCGGCCGCCTTGGCGCGGGTCTCGTGCACCTCGGACTGCGGGTCGGAGTGGCGTACGAGTGTCGCGCCGACCCCGATCCGCATCAGGCCCTCGCGGTCGATGTCGGCGGTACGGATGAGGATCGACGAGTCCAGGGTGCGGCCCCCCGCGGCGTCGCGGCCGATCAGCGCCGCCACCCCGCTGTAGTAGCCCCGGCCCTGCGGCTCGTACCGGCTGATCACCCGGGCCGCGCTCTCCAGCGGCGAACCGGTCACCGTCGGCGCGAACAGCGTCTCGCGCAGGATGTCCCGCACATCGCGGTCGGTACGGCCCTCGATGAAGTACTCGGTGTGCGCGAGGCGGGCCATCTCCTTCAGGTAGGGGCCCACGACCCGGCCGCCCGCGGGGCAGATCCGGGCCATCATCTTCAGCTCCTCGTCGACGACCATGTACAGCTCGTCGGCCTCCTTCGGGTCGGCGAGGAAGTCCATGACCCCGTCGAGCTCCGGGCCGCCGGCCGGATAGCGGTACGTGCCCGAGATCGGGTTCATCACCGCCGTACCGTCATGGACGCTGATGTGCCGCTCCGGCGTCGCGCCCACGAACGTCCGCTCGCCGGTGTGCACGAGGAACGTCCAGTACGCCCCGGCCTCCCGCTGCACCAGGCGGCGGAAGAACGACAGGGCCGTGGGCAGGCCGAAGCCGGGCAGCTGGGCGGTGAAGGAGCGCCGCATCACGAAGTTGGCGCCCTCGCCGGTGCCGATCTCGTCCGCGACGACCCGCCGCACGATCTCCGCGTAGGCCTCGTCGTCCACGTCGAAGTGGCCGTCGGTCAGCTTCACCGGCTCGTCCGGCAGCAGCGGAAGCGTCGCCCGCAGCGGGACCGCCGCCTGCTCGCGGACCGTCATCGCCAGCATCGGCGCGCCGTCGTCGGGGGCGGCGAAGCCCCGCTCGGCCAGCTGACGGTAGGGGATCAGGGTGAGGAGTTCCGTCCGCGCGCCCGGCCCGTCGTCCGCGGGCAGGTCGAGGTCGGCGAGGGACGGGATCTCCGCCACGTCGCCGACCAGCAGTTCCAGGGTGTCCGGGTCCACCGACTCGGGCCGGTGCATCAGTGCGAACGCGCCGGCCGAGCCGTCGAGGATGCGTGCCAGGAGGTCGTGCGCGCTGTCCTGCCTTGCCATGGGGTTTCCTTTCGGCGGTGGGCGCGCTCAGCGCGCCGCGCCGCCCGCGTCGAGTTCGCTCAGCACGGTCTTGGCGGACACGACGCGGGCCGCGCGCCGTGCCGCGTAGTCGAGGGCGAGCCGGTGGTGGTCGGCCGAGAAGTCGGCGACGGCGTCGGCCACCAGGAAGGGCTGGATGTCGTGGGTGAAGGCGTCCACCGCGGTCATCAACACGCCCACGTGCGCGTACACACCGCAGACGATCAGTTGGTCGCGCTGGTGGGACCGCATCCGCTCCAGGAGCTCGGACTTGAAGAAGGCGCTGTACCGCCACTTCGTGAACGTCCAGTCCTCGGGCCCGGGTGCGAGCGGCTCGACCACCTTGCGGTGCTCGGGCGTGGCCTTCATGCCCGGCCCCCAGAAGTCCTTCAGGAGCCCGCGCTGCTCGGGCGTCATGTCGCCGGGCTGCGCCGTGTACGCGATGGGGATGCCGAGCTCGACGCACCGCTCGCGCAGCAGCGCGGCGTTGCCGACCAGGGCGTCGCCGGGCGCCTCGCCGCGCGGGAACGGCTTGAGGAAGAACTCCTGCATGTCGTGGAGGAGCAGGACGGCCCGGCGGGGATCCACCGGCCAGCTGACGGTGTTCTCCGGCAGCTCGCCCTCGGTGGGCATGGGATACGGCTCGATCGGGGGGATACCGGGCATCGGCCGGTCGTTCCTCTCTTCGCTAGGGGGGTGTCCGGCGGATCAGGGCCGGACAGGACGCGGCGTCTGGTGCGGTGCATCGCAAGGCGCCGGAGCGCCTTGACGGCGGAGCTGTCGGGGCGTTTCGGCAACGCGGCGTGGGGGTACCTCCCGTGCCCGAAGGGCTACGGGGGAGTGCCGTGCCAGGCGTTGCGGCCCCGGTCAAGATCCGTCGGGCACCCCCTAGACACCGAGGGTGGCACCGCCGTCCACGGTCAGTTCGTGCAGGGTGACGTGGTCGGCGTCGTCCGACAGCAGGAAGGCGACGGCCCGTGCGACGTCCTCGGGCCGGGCGACCTTGCCCAGCGGAATGCCGACCCGGTACGCCTCCGGGGAGCCGGCGACGGAGGCCTTGGCGGCCGTGTCGGCGGTGTGCATCCCGCGCAGCATCGGGGTGTCGGTGGAGCCGGGCGCGACCACGTTGCAGCGGATGTTGTGCTCCGCCACCTCCAGGCCCAGGCACTTGGTGAACGCCGTCGCGGCCGCCTTGGACGCCGCGTAGGCCGCCATCCGCGCGCGGGCCGTGCCCGCCGCGTTCGACGCGACCGTGACGATCGCGCCCCGCCGGCGCGGGATCATGCGGTTGACAACGGCCCGGGAGACGTGGAACACCCCGCCCGCGTTGACCGCGAACGTGGTCGTCCAGTCCTCGTCGGTCAGGGCGTGCGCCCCGGCCAGGCGGAGCACACCGGCGGCGTTCACCAGCTGCTCCACCGGGCCGAGTTCGGCCTCGACCCGGGAGACGACGGCCTCGACGTCGGCGCTCGACGTGACGTCGGCCGGGAAACCGGTCACGTCCAGGCCGTCGGCGCGCAGTCGCGCCACCGTGTCGCCGAGCCGGTCCGGCACCAGGTCGACGGCGGCGACAGTCGCGCCCCGCTCGGCGAGCAGCCGGACGACGGCCTCGCCGATGCCACCGGCCGCGCCCGTCACCAGGGCGACTGTTCCTGCCACGTGCGTAACCTCCATGTTCATGCCTGGGTTCATCCGCGCCATGCGGCCACGGCGGTGATCGCCTGCTGCGGGTTGAGGCGCGGGTCGCAGAAGCTCAGGTACTTGTCTCCGAGACTGCCGAGACCGTCGGCGTCGGCGACACACTCGGTGACGCTCTCCGGCGTGGTCTCCAGGTGCAGGCCCGCGGCCACGCCGCCGCCCGCGCCGACCGCGTCCTGGAACGCCTCGATCTCCTTGACGACGGTCGTCAGCAGACGGGTCTTGAGCCCGCCGGGACCGTTGACGGTGTTGCCGTGCATCGGGTCGGACAGCCACAGCACCGGGTGACCGGCGCGGTCGACGGCCTCGACGAGACCCGGCAGCTTCGTGGCGGCGTTCTCGGCGCCCATCCGGGCGATCAGGGTGAGCCGGCCGGGGCGGCGCTGGGCGTCCAGGCGGTCGCACAGGGCGAGGAGTTCGTCGGGCGTCATGGACGGGCCGACCTTGACGGAGACCGGGTTCGAGACCGCGGCGAGCAGGGCGATGTGGGCCCCGTCCAGCTGCCGGGTGCGCTCGCCCACCCAGGGCCAGTGCGTGGAGGTGAGCAGCAGCGAACCGTCGGGCTCGCGGCGCAGCATGGGCAGCTCGTAGTCGAGCAGCAGGGCCTCGTGGCTCGTCCACACCGGCACGTCGAGCTCCGGGCGGACGGCCGTGCCGCGCCAGCCCAGGTAGTGCATGGTGTCGCTCGCGGCGCGGTAGCCGGTGAGCAGATGGGCCGGGTCGGCCTGGCGCTGCTCGGGGTCCGGCTCGGGACGGTTGACCATGTGGCCGCGGTAGACGGGCAGTTCGGTGCCGGCGACCGTCTCGGTGGGCTTCGAGCGCGGCTTGGCGTACTGGCCGGCGATCCGGCCCACCCGCAGGACGGGCCTGCCGGAGGCGAGCTTCATCGTCCCGGCGAGGACGTCGAGGAGCGCGGTCTTGCGGTGGACGTCCCCGGGGTTGGCCTCGGCGGGGTCCTCGGCGCAGTCGCCGGTCTGGATCACCTGGACGTGGCCCGCGGCGGCCTCCGCGAGGAGGGAACGCAGCCGGCGCACGGCCTCGGCGTCCACGAGGGCGGGCATCCGGCCGAGGTCCGTGCGGACCTCGGCCAGACGCGGGTGGTCTTGCCAGTCGGGCTGCTGGAGTGCGGGTAGGGAGCGGAGGTGGGACAGGATGTCGGTCATCGGTTTCCCTCGGCGGGCGTGCCGGATCGGACTCCGGCTGATGGCGGGCGTGGAGGCGGGCGGATGGCACGGACGCGTGTGCGTCGACGTGTGGTCCCGCCCGGCGTCTTCCGTCCTGCGGCGGCGGCTCGGCTGGCAGCATCGGCATGCCGGAGCGTCGACGAGTGTGAGCGGCGCGGGCCTGTGCAAGGCGCGCCGATTCGAACGAAATCCACTATCACCAGGCCCACCACCGGGCCGCAACGATGGTCCGCCGAGTCCGTCAAGTGGCGCGGATACGGGATGAGCCGGCGCTCTCCTCGGGCTGTCCGAGCGGGCTCGCGTGGTCGTGGAAGACGGTCAGGCGGGCGAGCGCGACTCTGCTGGAGATGCCCAGTTTGATGAAGATGTGGCGCAGGTGACTGTCCACGGTGTGCGGTGAGACGACCAGGTGGGTGGCCACGGCGCGGTTGGTCAGCCCCTCGGACACCAGGCGGGCCACCCGCAGTTCGGCCGGGGTGAGGCTCGCCCAGCCGAGGACCTGTCCGGACGGGTGTTTCCGGTACGAAGCGTTGGCTGTATTCACGCGGCAGACCCTGGCGGGGCGTTCAGGGCGTCGCAACGGGGCCCGGTCCACTCTGTCATGTCGTCCGTCAGGTTCCCCGGGCTCCGGGGGCGGCGTCCACTACAGCGCGGAGAGTGCGCTTTCGACCACGCTGAGCAGGGCTTTCCGATCTTTCTGGACCCGGGCGAGAACGCGCAATCCGTAGTAAGTGCTGAGGATTTGGCGGGCGAGGGTCCTGGTGTCCCGATCGGCCGGGATCTCCCCGGACCGCTGGCCCCGCGCGATGGTCGCCGCCAGTGCCTCCTCCACGGTGGAGAAGTGCCGCAGGACCTCCTCCCGGACCGCGTCGTCCGAGCCGGCCTTCTCGACGGACGCGTTGATCGCGAAGCATCCGGAGCCTTCCGGGCCCGAGAGATCGTCGTCGATCGCGTGGACCATCAGGTCCCGGAGCCGGTCCTTGGCCGGTCCCGGCTTCTCCAGGAGTGCGGTCTGCTCGGCCGTGTGCGTCTCGTAGTAGCGGCGCAGGGCCCGCAGGTACAGCTCGTGCTTGTCGCCGAAGGCGTTGTACAGGCTCGACTGGCCCATGCCCGTCGAGTCGGCCAGGTCCCGGGTCGAGGTGGCCTCGTACCCGTGTCGCCAGAACGTGGTCATGGCGGCGGTGAGGGCGTGCGTCTCGTCGAACTTCCTTGGCCTGGCCATACCCGTATTCTAGAGGTTTTGGAGCGATCGCACTGAAATTCGTGGGCGGACGGTACGGATCATGACGTCACCGCGATCGCCTCGATCTCGATCAGCCACTGAGGGTCGGCGAGTGAGGAGACCTCGACGAAGGACTCGGCGAAGGTGCGCGGGGCGAAGTGCTCCGCCCGCACCCGAGCGAACGCGTCCTGATGCCGGGCGATGTCGGTGACGAACACGGTCGCCTTCACGACCTGGTCGAGGCCGGAGCCGGCGTTCTTCAGGACGAGCGCGAGATTGGCCAGAGCCTGGCGGGCCTGGGCCTCGAAGTCGTCCCCGCCGACGGTGGCGCCGTGCTCGTCGACCGGTGCCTGCCCCGAGGTGAAGACGAAGTTCCCGACGCGGACGCCGAGCGCGATACCGGCGGGCGCGTACCAGTCGGGGTCCGCGGTGACGCGGACGCGCCGGGGCGCGCCGGAGGCGTCGGACGCGCCGTGGGGAGCGTCGGTCATGGAGGTCCTCCTCGGGTGAGGAAAGCGGATGAACGGGATGAAAAGGCGAGCCGGGTGCGACCGTCAGCCGCCCAGCGCCTCGTGGACGGCGAGTACCAGCTCGTCGATCGAGCGCTGTCCGCTCTCCGTGCCGAACGAGTCGAAGATGTGGAACGCCCCGGCCCACTGGTGGAGCGTGACCGGTACGCCGGCCTCCAGGAGCCGCTGCCCGTAGCGCAGGCCCTCGTCGCGCAGCGGGTCGTACTCGGCCGTGACGATGTGCGTCGCCGGGAGTCCGCTCAGGTCGTCGGCGCGGCCCGGCGCCGCGTACGGCGAGGTCTCCCGCTGCTCGTGGCCCTCGCCGAGGTAGTGCCGCCACATCGAAACGGACTGCGGCGTCGACCAGACGGGGGTGTCGTGGAAGGCCCGCGCGGACGGGGTGTCCATCCGGTCGTCGGTCACCGGGAAGGTCAGCACCTGGAGGGCGAGTGCGGGGCCCTGGCGATCGCGTGCCATCAGGGCGACGGAGGCGGAGAGCGCCCCGCCCGCGCTGCAGCCCGCGACGCCCAGGCGCGCCGGGTCGACCCCGAGCTCCTCGGTGTGCGCGGCGAACCACTCCAGGGCCGCGTAACAGTCCTCGGCGCCCGCCGGGAAGGGGTTCTCGGGCGCCAGCCGGTACTCGACGCTGACCACGACGACGTTCGCGCGGGAGGAGAACCAGACGCACTGGTTGTGCTCGGTCTCCAGGCTGCCCATCACGAAGCCGCCGCCGTGGATCCACAGCAGGCCGCCGTGCGGGCCTTCGGTACGGGGGGTGTAGACGCGCACGGCGATGTCCGGGGCGCCCTGCGGCCCCGGTATGAGCCGCTCGGTGATCGTGATGGCACTGGTGTCGGCCGGCTCCCACTGGGCTTCGAGGTCCTTGAGGGTGCGGCGGGCGACACTCGGCTCGGCGACGTCGAGGTAGGGGATGTCGTCGACGAGAGGTGCCAGGTCGGGGCGGAGTCGCATGCGGGTGGGCGCGGGCGTGGCGGATCGGTGGGTCGCGTCACTCATGCGGTCATCGTCCCGTGCGGGCGGGGTCGTCCGCCGCCGCCGCCCGTCGCATGTTGGCGCCCCCGGAGCACCGATTGGTGCGTCGACCTGACGGAGTGTCGCGGCCGCCGGGATCGGGAGCGGGCCCCCGAACTAGCCTGCGCGGATGTACGGACTGACGTCTAGGGGGCCCCTGGGCCCCGCGCACCCGGCCTCCGAGGCGGAGACGGCGCCGGCTCTCCTCGCCCGTTTCGACGCGCTCTTCGGGAGCGTCGCGGACGCCGACGAACTGGTCCGCGCCGCCGCGCGGGTCGCGGGCTGCACCGCCGGGATGTCGGACCACGGCCGGGTGCTGCGTCGCTGCCCGGCGGGGGGCACGCCGGAGGCCGCCGGAGAGGTGGTGCCGTCGACACGGCGGCTGATCACCGTGGGCGGGCGCGCGGCGGGGGAGGTGTGGGTCGAACGCCCGGGTGAACCCCTGCCCTTCGACACCCTCCTGACCGAACGCATGGCCCTCGCGGCCGCCGCCCTGGTGGCCGGGGGCGGGGGAGTGGGCACGGCGGGTGGGCACGAGGGCCGGTCGCCCTCCCCGGACCGCCCGGCTGCCTCCGACCCGCGGGTCTGGTGGCCCGCCGGGCTCGGGGATCCGGCGCTGGTCCAGGCGGTCCTGTCCCCGTCGATGCCCGAGACGCAGCGCTCCCGCGCGTTGCACCTGCTCGGCCTGCCCCCGGTGGGTCCGATGCGGGCGGCCGCCGTGGTCGTGGCCGAACCGGCCGCTCTCCAGGGGGTGTTGCGTGCCTGCGCGGCCGAGTTGTACGCGCCGCCGTCGTCGCGTACGGGCGGCACGGCGCCGTACGGGGCCCTGTGGCCCAGGGTCGGCGCGCTCCTCCTGCCCGGCCCCGGCAGCGGCGGCACGCGCGGGTCCACGGCTGTGCCCCGGGGCGTGGCGGTCGGCGTCGGCCCGGCCGTCGCGCCGGAGCGGCTGCCGGAGTCCTGGGCGCGGGCCCGGCGCGCGGCCCGGTTCGCGGGCCTCGGCCCGACCTGGCCCCGCCTGGTGGACGCCGCCGAGCTGGGCGCGCAGATCCTCCTCGCCGACATCCCCGAGGACGCGGCGCTCACGCACCCCGACGTGACCGCGGTCGCCCGCCTGGAGGCCGAGCCGGAGGGCCCGCAGATGCTGGCGACCCTGGAGGCCGTCTGCCGGACCCGGTCGCTGCGCGAGGCGGCCAAGCTCCTCTCCCTGCACCACAGTTCGGTCGCCCACCGGGTCGCCCGGGCCGAGCGTGCCCTCGCGATGTCGCTGAGCGACCCCTCGGAGCGGCAGCGGGCCCACACCGCCGTACTCCTGTGGCGGCTGAACGCTCCCGACAACTGGCGCAACTGAGGCGCGCGTCCGGCGCGGGGCACTCCGTGGCGAGGTTTTGAAGCGAGCGCTCCAAAATGTGTTAGCGTCGCAGCGTGGTCGGTCGCACCGCTCGCGACCGGACCCCAACACCGGGCCGTACCCACGCTTTTGGAGGCACTCCATGCCCCTCGCCGTCTACATCCTCGGCTTGGGAATCTTCACCCAAGGCACATCGGAGTTCATGCTCTCCGGGCTGCTCCCCAACCTGGCCGACGACCTGGGTGTCTCCATCCCCGACGCCGGACTGCTGATCTCCGCGTTCGCCATCGGCATGGTCGTCGGCGCCCCGCTGCTCGCGGTCGCCACCCTGAAGTGGCCCCGCCGCACCGCCCTGGTCGCGCTCCAGGCCGTCTTCATCGCCGCGCACATCGTCGGCGCCCTGGCCCCCGGCTACGGCGTCCTGTTCGCCACCCGCGTCATCAGCGCCCTCGCCTACGCCGGCTTCTGGGGCGTGGCCGTGGCCACCGCCGTCGCGCTCGTCCCCGCGGGCGCCAAGGGCAAGGCCGTCGCCGTGGTCGCCAGTGGGCTGACCCTCGCGACCATCGTGGGCGTCCCCGCCGGCACGGTCCTCAGCCAGTTCGCCGGCTGGCGGGCCGCGTTCTGGGGCGTGGCCGTGCTCACCCTCGTGAGCCTCGCCTGCTCGGTGTTCGCCATCCCCGGCGGCAAGGGCTCCGGCGAGGAGACGCGTACCGTCCGCGCCGAACTGCGCGCCATGGCACGGCCGCAGCTGTGGCTCTCCTACGCCGTGACCGCCTTCTCCTTCGGCGCCGTCATCGTCACCTTCAGCTACCTCGCCTCGCTGCTCACCGACGTGACCGGCCTCGCCGAGGGCTGGGTGCCCGTCCTCCTCGCGCTCTTCGGCGTCGGCGGTCTGCTGGGCATGGTGATCGGCGGCCGGACCGCCGAGGCCTACCCGATCCGTACGCTGGCGCTCGGCACCGGCGTCCTCGCCGTGGCCTCCGCCCTGCTCGCCGTCCTGGCGGAGAACACGGTCGTCACCGTCGCCCTGATCTTCGTCCTCGGCCTCGCGGGCTACGTCACCAACCCGATCCTGCAGTCCCGGGTGTTCGTCGTGGCGCCCGGCGCGCCGACCCTGGTGGGCGCCACCAACACCTCCGCGTTCAACGTCGGCAACACCCTCGCCCCGGCCCTCGGCGGCCTGACCATCAGCGCCGGGTTCGGCTTCGAGTCGGTGGCCTGGGTCGGCGCCGCGCTTGCCGCCGCCGGTCTGCTCGGCACCCTGTGGGCGGGCCACCTCCAGTACCGGTCCCGGCCCGCGGCCGAGGGCGGCGTGGTCGCCTCCGGCGGGGCCGCCCCGCGCCAGGACGAGCGGCTGGACCAGGCCACCCGCGTGTGACTGATCCAAACGAAAGACCCTGGCCCCGCCCCAGAGAACGCCGTGCCCCGGTCCGCTGCCTCCCCCCTGCGGACCGGGGCACGGTTCTGCGTTCGGGTGCCTCTTAGGCCGTAATGCCGCCGTCGATCACCAGGTCGTGGCCGAGTGCGAAGCCCGACTCCTCCGACGCCAGGTACAGCACCGCCGCCGCGCCCTCCTCCACCGTGCCGATCCGGCCCACCGGGAACATGCCCTTGGCGCGCTCCACCCGCTCCTCGGGCGTCTCGTTCTCCAGCAGCGACATGGGCGTGTCCATGGAGGACGGGCTGAGGGTGTTCACCCGGATGCCGTCGGCCGCGTACTCCCGCGCCGCGCTGCGCCCGAGCGCGGCGATCGCCGCCTTGCTCGCCCCGTACGCGCCGGCCCCCGGAATCGTCAGGTGCGCGCCGACCACGGAACCCACGTTCACGATCGTGCCGCCGCCCTGCTCCCGCATCTGCCGGATCTCGTACTTCATCGACCGCCAGGTGCCCAGCAGATTGATCTCCAGGGTCCGCGTGAAGTCCGCCTCCGCGAGCTCCGCCAGACCGGCCGGCTCGGGCAGGTGGCCGGCGTTGTTGACCGCCACGTCCAGGCGGCCGTGGCGCTCGACGACCGTCCGTACCAGCGCCTCCACCTCCGCCTCGACGGCGATGTCGGCCGTGACGTGACCGGCCGCGCCGCCGTCCTTCTCGATCAGCCGGACCGTCTCGACCAGGCGGTCGGCGGTGCGTCCGGCCACCACCACGGTGGCGCCCTCGCGGCCGAAGGCCACCGCGGTGGCACGCCCGATCCCGGACCCGCCCCCGGTGACGAGCACCACCTTGCCGGTGAAGCGACCAGTCATGTCTCTCATCCCATCGTCGGTGCCTACGCGCAACCGCGCGTACGTACGTGCGCGCCCGCGCTCGTCACGCGCGCCGCGCACGCACCACGATGGCCGCGCGCGCCGCCGCGGCCATCACGTATTCACGGGAGTGACCAGCGAAAACCCCGTGAACACGGGATGCCTCCACGGCGGTTCGCCGGATGGAGTGGAGGGAGCACGCGCACGCCCGCGAGAAGGGAACACCTTGAGCTTCGAGGAATTCGAGGGCATCGTCTACATCCCGCCCAAGGCCGGACCGGCACGCTGGGTCTTCGGTGACCACTACACGATCAAGGCGGACAAGGCCAACACCCACGGCTCGCTCGGCCTCATCGAAGCCCTCGTGCCACCCGGCGGCGGGCCACCCCTCCACATCCACCACGACAGCGACGAGGCCTTCTACCTCATCGAGGGCGAGCTGGAGATCTCCAACGAGAAGACCAGCCAGGTCGTCGGCGCCGGCGCGTTCATCTTCGTCCCCAAGGGCAAGGTGCACGCGTTCAAGAACACCGGCGACGAGCCCTGCAAGATGCTCATCATCTTCACCCCGGCCGGCTTCGAGCGCTTCTTCACCGAACTCGGAGTGGCCGCCGAGGACGGCGTCCCCGCGCCCGACGCGGAGCAGTACGCCGCCGACGTCGAGAAGGCCCAGAGCATCGTCGCCCGCTACGCCGCGGAGTACGTCTGATGCTCGACACGACGACCGTGGACGCCTACCTCCGGCGGATCGGCGCGAAGCGCCCCGAACGCCTCGACGGCCAGGCACTGGCCCACCTGCACGAACGGCACGTGCTCAGCGTCCCGTTCGAGAACATCGACTTCGCCTTCGGCCGGCCGAGCCTGCCCATCGGACTCGGCGAACCCGCCCTGGAGAAGATCATCGGGCGCGGGCGCGGCGGCTGCTGCTACGAACTCAACGGCGCCTTCTTCACCCTGCTGCGCTCCCTCGGCTTCGACGTGGAGCCGCTGGGCGGCCGGGTCCTGGAGGACGGCGTGTTCGGCCCGCTCCTCGGCCACCTGTGCCTGCGCGTACGGACCGAGGACAGCGCGGACCCGTGGCTGGCCGACGTCGGCTACGGGCACGCCTTCCGCTTCCCGCTGCGCCTGCGCGCGGACGGCCCCCAGCGGGACCCGCAGGGCACCTTCGAACTCGTCGAGGCCCCGAAGGGCGACCTGGACCTGTACCGCGACGGCGAGCTGCAGTACCGCGTCGAGCCGCGCGCCCGCGAACTGGAGGACTTCGCCCCCACCCTGTGGTGGTTCCGCAGCGCGGACGGATCGCCGTTCCTGGCCCGCCAGGTCTGCTCCATGCCCACGCCCGACGGGCGGGTCACCCTCGCCGGCCGGACCCTGACCCGCACCGAGAACGGTGTCAGGACCAAGGAGGAGCTGGCCGACGACGCCGCCGTCCACGCCGCCTACCGCACGTGGTTCGGCATCGAACTCGACGTACTGCCCGACAGCCAGACCGACGGAGAACACTGATGCAGCACGACACCGGCCTCATCGACGTCCACCACCACGCGATCCCCCCGGCCTACCGCGCGGCGCTCGGCGACAAGGTCGCCATCCCCGGCGTCGACTACCCGACCTGGAGCCCCGAGGAGTCCCTGGAGGTGATGGACCGGCATGGCATCGCCGCCTCGGTCCTCTCCGTCACCGCTCCGGGCGTCACCTTCGCCCAGGGCGCCGAGAGCAGCCGTCTGGCCCGTGAGGTCAACGAGTACTACGCCACTCTCATCGCCGAACACCCCACCCGCTTCGGCGCGTTCGCGATCCTTCCGCTGCCCGACGTCGCCGCCGCCAAGGACGAGCTGACGTACGCGATCGACGAACTCGGTCTCGACGGCGTCGGCCTGCTCACCAGCTACGGCAACCGGTACCTCGGTGACCCGGAGTTCGAGCCGCTGCTCGCCGAGATCGCCGACCGCGGCCTGCCGGTCCACGTCCACCCCGGCACCCCGCCGGCCAAGGACGTGGCCACCTTCGACCTGCCGCCGTCGCTCTACGACTTCACCTTCGAGACCACGCGCACGGTCGTCGACCTGCTCTTCAGCGGCACACTGGAGCGGCTGCCGCACCTGAAGCTGATCGTCTCGCACGCGGGCGGCACGCTGCCGTTCCTGGCGCAGCGGCTCACCTACGGGCCGACGATCGGGAAGTACCTGACCGAGCGGGCGCCCAAGGACGTCGTCGGGGCGCTGCGCGGGCTCCACTACGACATCGCGATGTCCGCCAACCGCTTCGCGCTGCCCGCGCTCACCGAACTGGCCGCGCCGGACAAGATCCTCTTCGGCAGCGACTTCCCGTTCATGCCGGCCTCCCACACGACGGAGAACGTCGAGGGCTTCCGTACGTACGCGGGCTGGAACGCCGAGCAGCGCACGGCCATCGGCCGCACCAACGCGCTGAACCTCTTCCCGCGCCTCGCCGGGCAGTAGTCGCGCCGGGCGCGCGAAGGAGCCGGACACCTCGGGGGAGGTGTCCGGCTCCTTCGTCCGTACGGGGCGGTCAGCAGACGCCGTCGACACCGCACGCGGCACCGGACGACTCCTCCGCCCGGTCCTGCTGTCGTGCCTGGGCGTCCAGGATCGCCTTGCGCAGCAGGGGTACCGAGGGCACGCCCTCCATGCGGATGTCGCCGACGAGGAACGTCGGGGCGACCTGCACCCGGTGGGCGGCGGCCTCCCTGATCGCGTCCCTGTGCCGCTCGGTGTACGTGCCCTTCTCCAGGGCCGTACGGAACTCCTCCTGGTCGAGGCCCAGTTCACCGGCGAGTTCGGTGAGGACCTCGATCTGCCCGAGGTCCAGGTCCTCCTGGAAGAAGGCGCGGAACATCCGCCGCGTGTACGCGTCGCCCTTGCCCTGGTCCTGCGCGTACTGGAAGCCCTCGAACGCGAGCCGGGTGTACGGCTGCGGGGAGACGGTCGGCAGCGTGATGTCCACGCCCATCCGCCGGGCCATCGGGTAGACGGACCGCTTCCAGATCTCGGGCAGGTACGGGTCCTCCGGGCGGAGCGTGGGCTGCGGGTGGGCCCGCAGCTCGAACGGCTTCCACTCGATCTCCACGTCCAGGTCCGCGGTGGCCTCCTCCAGCGGTCCCTCGGCGAGCATGCAGAAGGGACACACGTAGTCGGACCAGATCTGGATCTTCACCGGCTCGGTCATCGGACCCCGCCTCTCTGCACGGTCAGGAACTCCTGGAACGGCACCTCGTGGCCCTCGACGGGGGCGTGCGTGACCCGGATCGGCCACTCGGTGGGATCGGTCGCGAAGATCGCGTACGAGCTGCCGTAGTCGAAGCCGTACGCGCCGGCGGTCTTCCGGTCGGCCGCGAAGACGATGTGCCCGACGCCGAAGTAGCGCGCCACCATGTAGCACATGGCGCAGGGTTCGCCGGAGGCGATCAGGGTGGAGCCGGCGACGGCGAACACACCGGCCCGCCTCGCCGCCTCGCGCAGCGCGACGACTTCCGCGTGCGCGCTGGCGTCGTGGTCCTCCCTGACCCGGTTGAACCCGGTGCCGAGGACCTGGTCGTCCTGGACGACGATCCCCGAGAAGGGGATGCCGCCCTTGGCCACGTGCTCCCGGCTGATCCGTACGGCCTCCCGTACGTGGGGGAGCAGGGCGTCGATGTCGCTCATGGCGTGCGCGCCGATCAGACGGCGGTCAGGCGGAGCAGGACGGCGCCGCCGATGATGGACGCGAAGGAGAGGAGGCGGGCGAGCGTGATCTTCTCCTTGAAGATGATCGCGCCGCAGATGACGGTGCCGACGCCGCCGATGCCGGTCCAGATCGTGTAGCCGACCGAGACGTCGAGCTCCCGCAGGGCCAGGGAGAGGGTGTAGATGCCGCCGGCCGCGGCGAGCAGCGTGAGCACGGAGGGCCACAGGCGGGTGAACCCCTTGGTGGCGTTGGTACCGAGCGCGAAGAGGACTTCGAAGACGATGGCGATGCCGAGGTAGACCCAGGTCATGGTGGTGACTCGTTTCGGGATGGTGGGGACGGAGCGGGCGTCTGAGGAAGGCCGGGTCAGCCGACGGGCTGCGCGGCGGGGGTGCTCGGGGCCGCCTCGGCGGCCGCGGCCTGCTTCTTCGCGGCCACGTTGTCGGAGATCCGCAGGCCGAGGGCGCCGCCGATGATCAGGATGAAGGCGAGCACCTTCCAGACCGTCATCTGCTCGTCGTAGATCAGGGTGCCGAAGACGACGGTGCCGACAGCGCCGATACCGGCCCAGACGGTGTAACCGACGCCGACGTCGACGGTTTTCAGGGCCATGGAGAGGGTGAAGATTCCGCACGAGGCGGCGGCGACGGTGAGCAGGGACGGGCCGAGCTTGGTGAACCCGTCGGTGGCCTCGGTCGAGAGCGCGAACGTGATCTCGAAGAGGGACGAGAACAGGAGCCAGGCCCAACCGACGTTGGCGCTCTGCGGCTTCGCCTGGGGCTGTGTCTGCGGGGAGGGGGACGTCATGGAACTCACTCTCCAGGAAGTTGTTTGTCCGTGCAAGTTCTTAGGGGGCGCAGTCGGTCGGTGACTGACGGACGCGGCGACCATGAGGTTGCATGAGCATGTACTCTGTTGTCAACGTCTCGATGAAAGGTGCGTCACCTTATGGTCGCTACCCACACCGCGTCGTCCGACCAGGTGGTCTGGAGTCGTCTCCTGGTTCTGCATTCCCGCGTGGAGCGGGAGCTGGCGCAGGCGCTCCAGCGACGCCATGGGATCGGCCTGTCGGAGTACCGGGCACTCGAATCGCTGACGCACGCCGAGGACAGCGAACTGCGCATGCAGGACCTGGCCGAACAGGTCGGTCTCGGCCAGTCGTCGGTGACGCGCCTGGTCGCGCGCCTCGAAGTGGCCGGATTCGCCTTCAAGGACCTGTGCCCGTCGGACAAGCGCGGGGTCTACGCGGTGATCACCGACGAGGGTCGCGAACGGGTCGCGGCCGCCCGTGCGACGTACGCGGACGTCCTCTCCTCGGCGCTCAACGCCCTGACCGCCGACCCCGAATACGCCTCCACGGTCCAGTCGCTGCGCGCCGCCGGCGTCGCCTGAGCCGCCCGCCCGCACGGCCGGACCCCACCGACGCACAGAGTCGGTTCGGCACCTTCCCGCACCCCTGACGCGCTGTCAATCGCGAACTCTCGGCATAGCGCGCCAGGGGTGCTTTCGTTGCATGATCAAGCGTAACGAGAACGCGGTTCCCGCTTCTCCCGTCATCCATGTCGTCGCGATCTCCTCGCCAGACGATTGCATGACGATGCAACTACTTGATCACAACGTCTCGAACGACTCGGGGGAGAGTCCGCCGTGCCATCGACACACCTCGCCGCATCCATCGACGTCCACAGCCGGGAACGCCCCGGCCGGGTCGCCCTCGCGTACGACCGGCGCAGCGTCACCTACGAACAGCTGGGCGCCGCCACCCAGGCGCTGCGCGCCCAGGTGGACCGGCTGGTGCTGCCGGCCGGCAGCACCGTCTGCGTCCCCGCCCACAAGACACCGGAGACGATCGCCCTGCTGCTGGCGGTCTTCCACGAGGGCCTGATCGCCCTCGCACCCTCTCCGGACCTGGGCATCTCCGCCCGCACCCGGCTGGCCCAGCAGGCCCGCGCGACCCACACCCTCACCGTCGCCGCCGACGGAACCCTGACCGCCGAGGCGGTGCAGGCCAACGCGGTGGAGGCCGAGGGGTTCGACCGGGCGGACGCCACCCGCACCCGCCTCCTGCTCACCACCTCGGGCTCCACCGGCACCCCGAAGATCGTGCCGATCCCCACCGACGGCTTCGACGCCTTCGCCGACTGGGCCACGGCCGAGTTCGCGCTCACCGGGGACGACGTGGCGCTCTCCTACGCCCCGCTCAACTTCGACCTCGCCCTGCTCGACGTCTGGACCTTCCTGCGCCTGGGCGCCCAGGTCGTCCTCGTCGAGAAGGACCGGGCCACCGAAGGCCCGCACCTGCAGGGCCTGGTGGCCGGCCGTGGCGTCACGTTCGTCCAGGGCGTGCCCATGCTCCACCGCCTCCTGGTGCGCGACGCGCCGGAGTTCCCAACCGTCCGCGCCCTGATCACCACGGGCGACGCCCTCGCGCCGGAGCTGCTGGCGCCGATGGCCCGGACGTTCCCGAACGCCCGGTTCCACAACATCTTCGGCTGCACGGAGACGAACGACTCCTTCCTCCACGCCATCGACCCGCACACCGCCGAGGCCCCGCCGATCGGCCGCCCCCTCGCCGGGGTGCGCGCCCTCGTGGTCGACGCCGGCGGGCAGGTCGTCACCGGAGCCGGAACCGGCGAACTCCTCGTCTCCACACCGTTCCAGACCGCCGGATACCTCAGGTCCGCCCTGAACGAGCAGGCGTTCACCGTCCGGGACGGCCAGGTGTACTACCGCACCGGCGACATCGTCTCCCGTACGGACGACGGCCTGTTCACCCTCGAAGGCCGCGCCGACTGGCAGGTCAAGGTGCGCGGTGTACGCACCAACCTCCAGGAGGTCGAGACCGTCGTCGCCTCCCACCCGGACGTCGCCGAGGCCGTCGTCGTGGCCCTGCCCGACGAGCAGACCGGCGTCCGACTGCACGCGCACGTGACCCGGCACGCCGCCACCGCGCTGACCGGTCTGCGGCTGCGGACCCACGTCAGCAAGCACCTTCCGCGCCACGCCATCCCGTCCTCGGTGCACGTCACGGAGAACCCGATTCCCCGTACGTCGACGGGCAAGCCCGACCGGAACCTCATCAGGAACAACCGCATGAAGGAGAACGAGACCGCATGAGCGAGACCGGCGCGACCCACGTGACCGCGGAGATCCGCGAGTACCTCGTCACTGAGTTCCTGGCGGGCGAGGACTCCTCGGACCTCACCGACGACTACGACCTGCTCGACTCCGGTGTGATCGACAGCCTCGGCCTCGTCCGGATGATCTCCCACATCGCGAGCCGCTACGGCGTCCCCATGGACGACATCGAGTTCGGTCCCGACGACTTCCGCACCCTCGCCGCGATCACCCGCCTCGTCCGGGAGAACGCGCCCGCCACGGCGGCCTGACACCACCGCGTCACGCACCGCACCACGGACCACCACCACCACACCTGAGGGAGTACCCGCATGTTCACCCGCAGCGTCGACGACGTCGTCCCCGTCCAGTGGGGCAACGGAACCAGCCACCGTCTCCTCACCAAGGCCGACGGCATGGGCTTCGCCGTGGCCGTGACGCTCGTCCGCCAGGGCACCACCAGCGCTCTGCAGTACCGCGACCACCTGGAGGCCTGCTACTGCGTCGCCGGCTCCGGTGAGGTCGTGGAGAAGGACGGCACCCGGCACAAGATCATGCCCGGTGTCATCTACGCCCTGGACCAGCACGACCCGCACTACCTGATCGCGTCGGACTACGAGGACCTGCACCTCATATCGGTCTTCAACCCGCCGATCGTCGGCACCGAGAAGCACACCCTGTCGGCCGACGGCTTCTCCCAGTACTGAGCCACCCCGCCCCGCGGACGGCACGCGCCCGCCCGCGCGCCGCGCGACGTGGCCGCGCGTGCCGTCCGCGGGGCATCTCTTCCCCCCCGACGTGACAAGGACCAGGCTGTGACCGACGACCTCTTCCACCTCGCCACCCCGTGGGCCGACAAACTCAACGCCGACCTCGGCGCACTCGACAGGGACGGGACGTTCCCGTCCGGCAAGTGGCCCGCCGTCCAGGACTCCGGGATCCTGCGGACCCCCTTCCACCCCGACTACGGCGGCCACGGCCGGTCCCTGACCGAGACCATGCGCGTGCTGGAAGGCCTCGGTCACACCTCCCACGACGCCGGCCTGTCCTTCTCCACGTCCACCCAGATCGTCTCCGTGGGCATCCCGCTCCAGCAGTTCGGCAGCGAGGAGCTCAAGCGCCGCCACCTCCCCCGGATCATGGCCGGTGACGTGATCACCGCGCACGCCATCACCGAGGAGTCCGGCGGCTCGGACGCGATGAACTCCACCACGACGGCGGTCCGCGACGGCGACCACTACGTCGTCGACGGCAGCAAGATGTTCATCACCAACGCCCCCGTCGCCGGCCTGTTCCTGCTGTACGTGCGCACCGGCGCGCCGGGCCCGTTCGGTCTGACGACCCTGCTCGTCGAGGCCGGTACGCCCGGACTGACCGTCGGCCCCGCCATGGACAAGATCGGCCTGCGCACCAGCCCGATCGGCACGCTCACCTTCGACGGGCTGCGCGTCCCGGTGTCCCAGCGGGTCGGCCGGGAGGGCTCCGGCTTCCGCGTCCTGGACTACGTCATGAAGCGCGAGGTGCTCTTCGCCTTCTCGATCACGCTCGGCGAGATGACGCGCCGACTCGCGGACACGATCCGGTTCGCCAAGTCCCGTACGCAGTTCGGCCAGACCATCGGCTCCTACCAGGCCGTCTCCCACAAGATCGCGGACATGAACATCAGTCTGGAGACGGCACGCAAGTGGCTGCGTGACACCGGCGCCAAGGTGGAAGCGGGCCAGGACGCCGCGATCGACCTGGCCGCCACGAAGACCGTCGTCTCCGAGGCCAATCTGAAGATGGCGCTCGACGCCGTCCAGATCCACGGCGGTCGCGGCGTGCTCACCAGCCACGGCGTCGAACGCGAACTGCGCGACTCCGTCGCCGGAACCATCTACTCCGGCACGAGCGAGATCCAGCGCAACCGCATCGCCGCCCTCCTCGGCCTCTGACCGCCGACGACCTTCGACCCCAAGGGATTGACGACTGTGATGACCCTCGACCTGTACGACCGGCTGACCCAGCCCACCGACTTCCTCGACTACGAGACCGATGCCGTCCAGAGCTTCATCGACGACGTGGTCAAGGACCGGGCGAGCGACAAGCGCACCATGGCCATCGAGCTCTACTACGCCGTCCGCGACGGCGTCTTCTACGAGGTCTACGGCGCGGACCTCTCCCCCGAGGGGCTGAAGGCCTCCCGTACCGCCACCACCAAGTCCGGCTTCTGCCTGCACAAGTCGGCCCTCTACGCCGCCGCCGTCCGGGCCCTGGGCATCCCCTCCAAGGTGGTCTACGGCGATGTCCGCAACCACCTCGCCTCGCCCCGGCTGATCGAGCACATCGGCGGCGACGTCTTCTTCCACGGCCTGACCCAGGTCTATCTGGACGGCAAGTGGGTCAAGGCCACGCCGGTCTTCAACAAGATGCTCTGCAAGCTCTACGGCATGGAGGCCCTGGAGTTCGACGGCCTCTCCGACAGCCTCTACCACCCGTACGAGGGCGGCGCCGGCTCCATGGAGTTCCTCGTCGACCACGGCGCCTTCGACGACGTCCCGTACGACTTCGTCATCGGCTCGATGCGCGCCCGGCACCCCAAGTTCCTCAGCGACACCGACTCCGGCACGAGCACCGTGGCCGGCGGCCGGCTGGCCGACGAAGCGAAGTAAGGAGAGTCACGCCCATGACCCAGCTCACCGAGGCCGCCCGGACCGCCACGCCCACCGACGGGTGGGACGCCGCCATCCGTATCGGCGTCGTCGTCCCGCACGCCGACGTCGGCCCGGAGGCCGAACTCCAGGCGATGGCCCCCGCGTCGGTCTCGATCCACGGCTCGCGCGTCCACTTCGGCGCGATGCGCGCGGGCGGGGAGATGGACGAGAAGATCCCGCACGACCCGGTCCGCGCGTTCGTCGAACCGCCTTTCCTGGACCAGGCCGTCGAGCAGCTCGCCGCCTCGCCCCTGCACGCGCTCACCCTCGGCTTCACCTCCTCCAGCTACGTACTGAAGGCGGCGGGGGAGCGGGAGCTGTACGAGCGGCTGCGGCCGGTCACCCGCGAGCTGCCGATCACCGGCACGACCAAGGCCGCCCGGGCCGCCTTCACCGCGCTCGGCGCCCGCCGGATCGCCCTGGTCAACCCGCCGTGGTTCGACGACCGGCTCTCCGGCCAAGGGGCGGACTACTTCCGCGAGTTCGGCTTCGACGTGGTCCACCACGGGCCGTGCGGGCTGCCCTCGAACCAGAAGGCGATCACGCCCCAGAACCTCTCCGAGTGGCTCCGTACCACCGTCGCCTCCCACAAGCCGGACGCCGTCCTGGTGGCGGGCAACGGCATCCGCGCGGTCGGCACCATCAAGCCGCTGGAGGAGGAGCTCGGCTTCCACGTGGTGACCGCGAACCAGGCGATCTTCTGGCACGCCCTGCACCTGGCCGGCGCGACCGCCATCAGCGAGGGCGTCACCGAGTACGGCGGCCTCTTCGCCACCCGCCCGGGGCCGGCGGACGAGGGCTGAGCACGCGCGTGAGCCCGGACGGCGGAAAGCCGCCCGGGCTCGCGGTGTGTTCGCGCGCGGGGTCCGCTCAGAGAGCGGCGGGCACCTCGTGCAGCGCGACGACCGAAAGGAAGATCTCCTCGCCGTTCTGCTCCGCCGTGACCAGCACGCGCGGCCGCCCCTTCGGGTCGTCCGGCAGGGCCTTGGCGGTGATCCAGCACGGCGCGTCCAGCTCGGCGTACCGGCTGAAGGCGCTGTGCATGCCGGCGACGAGGGTCTGCCGCGGATGGCACGCCGCCTGCGCCGCCTGGCGCGCGGCTTCGAGGAGCAGCATGCCCGGGGCGTGGTCGACGGGGTGGTCGAAGAGGACGGGATGCGAGGTGTCCGTCCGCAGCTGCCAGCGGAGGGGGACGTCGGTGCAGGAGAGCACGACGTCCTGGAAACGGGTCCGGCCCGTCTCGTGCGTGGGCGACGGCGGCGGCAGCGGCAGGACGCGCGCGTTCACGGCCGCGATGTCGGCGTAGGGCCCGCGCAGCCGCTCGTAGACCGCCCGGTCCTGGATGGTGAAACGGGTCCGCGCGGTGGCCAGTCGGCGGCCCGCGCGGGTGGCCTCGACGGAGAGCGTGACGGCGGTCGCCCGCTCCTTGCGGTACTTCACGTCCGAGGCGGTGATGTGCAGGTCGACGAGGGCGTCCTCGCCGTCGGCCCACAGCGCGTCCGCGTCGATGTCCCAGCCGAAGTCCTTCCAGAGCAGCTGGTGTCCGAACGGGACGTCGTACGCGGCGTGGGAGAGCATCGGGAGGGTCTGGCGCACCGTCTCCGCCAGGAACAGGGGATCGTGCCTGCCGTGCCGGGCCAGGTAGAAGGTGTGCTCGCGCGGCCAGCGCGCGGTGACGGTGAAGGTGTCGTCCCCGGTGCGGCACCAGCTCCGAAGGAGCACTTCGGCCGGATTCGTCTTGTGGGTGTACGACATGGGCACAGGTCCGGTGGTCGTCCGGTCCGGCGCGAGGTCTATCGGAGGCACAACAGTTCTCCCCTGACTGTTTCACGATATTCGCGGGTCGGAACACTGGTGTGCCGACTGTCCGCTCACATAAGATAGTGGTCACTCTTTTTCTTTGTCGATGTATTCGGGGTAACGGGCCAGTGGCGGAACACAGACAGGAACGGGCCGTCCGCACACGGGAGTTGGTGCTCCGAGCTGCGGCGGAGGTGTTCGACGAGGCCGGCTACCTCGGTGCGAGCATCACCAAGATCCTCGATCGGGCGGGCGTCACGGCGGGCGCCGTGTACTTCCATTTCCGGTCGAAGGAGGGGCTGGCCCGCGCGGTCATCCTGGAGCAGGCCGCCGACCTGAAGTTCCCGGAGGGGGAGGGCGGCCTCCAGCAACTCCTGGACATGACCGGTTACCTCGCGGTGGAGATGCAGCACAACACCCTGCTGCGGGCCGGTGTCCGGCTGGCGGTCGAGCAGGGTGTGGTCGGCAAGCAGGAGTACTCGATCTACGAGTGGTGGGCCGACCACTTCCACCAGGAGTTCGTCCGGGCGCGGCAGATGGGCCAGTTGCTCGACGGCGTGGACGAGGCCGCCTTCTCGCAGCTCCTCGTCGCCGCGTACACCGGTACGCAGGTCATGTCCCAACTCTCCACCGGCCGCGCCGACCTGCCCCGGCGGATCCGCGACATGTGGCGCTGCCTGCTGCCCGCGCTGGCCCCGGCCGACGTCATCGCCGGCCTGCGCATCCCCGCCGACGACACCGTGGGCGCCGCGTGAGCGCACTGCGCGTCGTCCTGACGGGGGCGACGGGCTTCGTCGGCTCCCGCGTCCTGCGCGCACTGGCGGCGGCGGCCCGCGACTCCGGCCGCGCGATCTCGGTCCAGGCACTCGGCCGCTCGGCGCCCGCACCCGACGCCGAACGGGCGTGGGCGCCGCTGGGCGTGACGTGGACGCCCGTGGATCTGACGGACCGCGCGTCGCTGCGGAAGGCGACGGGCGGGGCGGACGTCCTGATCCACCTCGCCTCACGCATCTCCGGCGACGAGGTCCAGTGCGCGGCGGTCAACGTCGAGGGCACGAGCGCGCTGGTCGACGAGGCCGTCCGCCGGGGCGTGGACCGTATCGTCCACCTCTCCACGGCCGCGGTCTACGGACCGGGCCCGCACCGCGGGATCGCCGTCGACGAGATCACCCCCGCCCCCGTCTCACCCGCCAGCCGCACCCGACTGGCCGGCGAGGCCCCGGTCCTCGCGGCGGGCGGAACGGTCCTGCGCCCCGGCCTCGTCCTCGGCGCGGGCGACCGCTGGGTGGTACCCGCCCTGGCGGAGCTCGTCGCACGCGTCCCGGCCCGCTGGGACGGCGGCCGAGGCCTGCTCTCCCTGGTGGACGTCGACGACCTGGCCCGCCTGATCGCCACCCTGGCGACGTCTGCGGACGCACCCCCGTCCGGCGTGCACCACGCCAGCCACCCGCGCCCGGTGAGCAACGGCGCCCTGATGACGGAACTGGCGACCCTGGGGATCCTCCCGGCACCGGAGGAGGACTGGCCCTGGGACACCTGCGTGGCCCACCTCCACGCCACGCCCGGCCGCATGAGCGAGCGTCAGTTCTCGCTCCTGGCCCAGGACCACTGGTACGCCAGCGAGACCATCTGGCAGACGACGCCCTGCCCCCCGGGCCCCGGCCCCCTCACCCGCCTGGCCGCGGCGGCCCCGTGGTACCGCGCACACCTGGCGGACCGCTAGGTACGCGCGGGATTCCGCCTCACTCCTCGCCGGTCAAGGGCGAGACGGGCCTCTCGAAGAAGGTCTCCAGGACCACGGTGGCCTGGGTCCCGCTGACGCCGTCGATCGCGTAGATGCGCCGCAGCACGTCCTGGAGCTGCTCGGTGGTCGCGGTCCTCACCTTCACCAGTACGGAAGCGCTCCCGGCGACGATGTGCGCCTCCAGGACCTCGGGCAGCGCGGCGAACCGGGACGCGCTCTCGCCCATCCAGGCGTTCGAGTCGACCATCACATAGGCGAGCACCCCGCCGCCCACGGCCGCGGGGTCCACCTCGACCGCCGTACGCCGGATGGCACCGCGCTCCCGCAGCTTGCGCACGCGTTCATGGGCGGCCCCGGCGGAGAGACCGACGGCCTGGCCGAGGGCGGCGTAGGACTGGGTGGCGTCCTGCTGGAGCTGTGTCAACAGCAGGCGATCGATGCGGTCCACGGAACTCCGTTCGGCAATCCCTTGCATTTATAGAACAAGATCCTACAGGCTTTGGTCAGCGCCAAACCTCATTCAATGCCTGCCTCAACCCGCGGAGGGCCGACCCACCATGCTGTACGAGATGTTCGACGAGCGGTTCCGCACGGGTCGGTGCATGAACGGTGACGCGGGGCTGGAAGTCCTGTACTCCGGCTGCCGTTGGGCCGAGGGTCCGGTCTATCTGCCCGCCTGGCGCCAGTTGGTCTGGAGCGACATCCCCAACGACCGGATGCTGCGCTGGGACGAGGAGACCGGCGCGGTCGCCGTCTTCCGTCGCGACGCCGGGCACACCAACGGCAACACCCTGGACCGTGAGGGCCGCCTGATCACCTGTGAGCAGGGCAACCGTCGGGTGACCCGTACCGAGCACGACGGGACGATCACCGTGCTGGCCGACCGCTGGCAGGGCAAGCGTCTGAACAGCCCCAACGACGCGACGGTGAAGTCGGACGGCTCGATCTGGTTCTCGGACCCGGACTTCGGCATCACCAGCGACTACGAGGGCTACCGCGCGGAGAGCGAGATCGGCGCCAACAACGTGTACCGGATCGACCCCGACACGGGCACGGTCCACCTGGTCGCCGACGGCTTCGGCGCCCCGAACGGCCTGGTCTTCTCGGCGGACGAGCGGCAGCTGTACGTGTCCGACACCCGGGCCGGCCGCGTCCGGGTCTTCGACGTACGCGACGACAACACGCTCTCGGACGGCGACACCTTCGCGGAGGCGGGCGCCCGCGAGGGCGCCCGCTTCGACAACCTCCGCTTCGACGAGTCCGGTCGCCTCTGGGTGGCCGCGATGAACGACGGCGTCCACTGTTACGACCCCGACGGCACCCTGCTCGGCCGACTGAACATCCCCGAGGCGGTCGCCAACATCTCCTGGGGCGGCGTGAAGCGCAACCGCCTCTTCATCACCGCCGAGACCACCCTCTACTCGCTGGTCATGGCCGTCACCGGCACCCACCCCACGGGCCCCGGCCGCCGGCCGTGGCTGGGAGAGCAGGGTCAGGTCGCGGTCCGGAAGAGGTAGACGTACAGGCCGCGGTCGCCGCCCACGGCGAGGGCCTTGCTGTCCGGACGCCAGGCGCAGGAGCGCAGGGTGCCCTCGGTGCGCTGGGCGGCCACCACGTCTCCACGGGCGCGGTCCCACACCCGTACCGTGGCGTCCTCGCCCGCCGTGGCGATCCAGCGCCCGTCCGGGGAGGCGGCCACCGCGTGCAGGGGGCTGGTGTTGCCGGTGCGCAGGCCCCGGTAGTCACCGGTCCGCGGGTTCCACAGGCGGAGGGTCCCGTCCTCGCCCGCGCCGAAGAGCCAGCGCCCGTCCGGCGAGACCGCGAGCGCCTGCACCGAACCGTACCCGCCGGTCAACTGGGCCGTGGGGGTCCGGGTGACGAGGTCCCAGACGGTGATGAGGCCGCCCCTCATCGCGCTCGCCAGCCAGGTCCCGTCCGGTGAGACCGCGATCGTTGTCAAGAGCCTGGGTCGGTCCGGGGTCAGCTCGGCCCGCGGCAATCCCGACCAGGGGTCCCAGAGCCGCACCGCGCCGTCATCGCCCGCGCTGGCCAGCCACGAGCCGTCCGGTGCGGCCGCCAGCGCGTGGCCGGGGTATCCGGGGTGCGGGTCCCTGATGGACCTGTCGGAGTGGGAGGCGACGTCCCACACCACGATCGCGCCGGAACGGCCCGTGCTTGCGATCCAGCGGCCGTCGGGAGAGAGGGCCAGCTGCTGGTCGGGGCTGTCGAACCAGTTCCCCGAGCGGTCGAACGTGCGCGAGGTGGCGCCGTCCTCCGCGCCGTGGAGCCGCACGATGCCGTCTTGGCCCACTGCGGCCACGTGCGACCCGTCCGGTGTGAACGCGACGGCTGCCACGGCTGCCGCCGGCCGGGCCTCGACGTCGACCGGTGCCACGGGACGCTCGTGCGGGGCCTCCCACAGTCGTGCCACGCCGTCGGAACCGACCGTCGCCAGCAAGGAGCCGTCCCTCGCGATGACGAGGTCGTCGATGGAGCCCGTGTGCCCCGTGAGTACCGCGCGGCGGCGCCCGTCGGACAGGTCGTACACGTGCACGAACCCGTCCTCGCCGCCTACGGCACACCACGTGCCACAGGGTGCGACGGCCAGCGCCGTGACGGTGCTGGGGTTGCCGGCGACGAGCGTGGAGGACCGCTCGGGCCGCACCGGCGAGCGGTCGGTGAGGTCCCACCGGCGGACGTCCTTCCCGGCCGCGGTGACGAGACAGTCCCCACCTGGGGAGAAGGCCACGGCGCAGGCGGCGCGTTCGTCGGTGTACGTCTGCGCTGCTGTGACGGGGGCTGTGACGTCCCACAGTTGGCCGTGTCCGGGCCCGGCGGTCGCCAGGTGACGGCCGTCGGGCGCGACGGCCAGCGGCCGTCGAGCTGCCTCGTCCCACAGCGGGTCCCGGCGGAGGGGCCTGGGGAGCGGCGGGCGACCATCAGGACTCATGGGCAGCGGCAGTCGTTCCGGCACGCTGATGACGTAGCCCGGTTCCCGGCCCAGGACCGAGGCGGACGAGCCGTCGGTGAGGTGCACGTACCCCAGGTGGTCCGCCACCGCGTACCAACTCCCGTCCGGCGCGGTCGCCACGTCCCGCACATCGTTGACGGTGGTGAACAGGGTCTCGGTCGGGCCTCCGCCGAGCGGATCGACCCGCAGGACGGTACGGCCGACCCCGACGATCAGTGAACCGCCGTCAGGGCCCGGGGTGATCGCCCGGACCCGTTCCGTACCGGCCCGCACACGTGCGAGTACGGCGCCCGTCCGGGTGTCGTGGACCACCACTTCCCCGCCGGCGTCACCGGTGGCGATCCACGACCCGTCCGGTCCGAGTGCCACGGACAGCACCGCGCCTCCCGGGGCGGTGAGCATGCGCAGGAGTGCGGGGTGCGGTCGGTCGGGGAGCGGCCAGTGGTTGGCCAGCAGAGGCCTGAGCGCCGGGTTCCCGGCCTGGCGGACAGCGATCTGACGGTCCCAGTGCGGGAGTTCGGCCAGCCGGCTGTGCAGGACGGCGGTCAGCAGCCTGCCCGACTCCATGGGGGCGAGCAGGTGGGCCACCCGGGCGAGGTCCCGGGCCAGGACGGACGCGGTGGCCGTGGGTATGCGGGCGAGGTCGCTCAACGGGGCGGTGGGGCCGCGCTGATGGAGACGTGCCTCGACCCAGCGGATGTCGCCCGCCATGTGTTCGGCTCGACGTATCTGCCCGGCGGCCAGCAGGTGTTCGACGGTGTGGTCCAGGAGGTAGCCCTCGCGGACCGCGAGCCAGTCGGCCGGGAGGGCCGCGTCCACCAGAACGGCGTTCAGACGTCGCAGCTCGGTGGGGTCCAACTGGCCGCGCAGGTAGTCGCGGAGTACGTCATGGAGGGTGATCCGCCCGCCGTTCTCCGGGCCGAGGGTGATCAGGGAGAGCCGGTCCAGCTGGGCACAGAGGTCGCGTGCCTGCGGCTCGGTGAGGCCGCCCGTGGCCTGCCACAGCTGTACGACGAGCGGCACGGGGATGGACTCGTCCTCCACGAACACGGCAAGCTCGGCCAGACGTCGGTCGCCGCCCGCCGGGAGGAGGCCGGTGCCCGCCTCGATGGTCGCCCGGACGGCGCGGGCGCGGCGGGCGGGATCGTCCAGGTCGAAGGGCAGGGGCGGGGCTTCCCCACCGGCCGGGCCCCGCGTACGCAACCCCTCCAGAGCGCCCTGCGCGGCCGCCGCCGGATCGGCTCCGGTGGCCACCTGGCGGGCGATGAGACGGTTCGTCAGCCGGAGCAGCAGCGCCCACCGTCCGGTGGCCCGCAGCAGACCGGACACGGTCTCGTCCGGCAGCTCGGGCAGCTCCCAGGTGAGGACTGCCCGGGCCTGCTCGGGGGACATCTCGTCCACCCGGAGCCGTTCCGCGCCTTCGGGCAGGACCGCCGGCACGCGGGTGGTCACCAGCCGCACGCAGTTCCCGCCGCCCCGCAGGAACGGGGCCAGCTGCTCCGGCTCCCACACGTCGTCCAGTACGAGCAGGGTCCGCGGCCGCTGTTCCAGGAGCCGCCCGAGGTGGTCACCGGCCCGGTCGGGATCCTCGAAGGCGGTGGTGTCACCGGTGATGAAGGCCGTCGCCTCCGCCACCTTGGCCGCGATGGCCGGCCTGCCCCGTACGTCACGCCCGATGGTGATCGTGTAGACCCGTCCCCTGAACCGGCGCCGCACGCGCCGGTGCGCGCAGACGAGCGTGGCGAGGGTGGTCTTGCCGAAGCCGCCCGCGCCTTCCAGAGCGGTGGTGATGCCCACCGCCTCGGCCTTACGTCCGCACACGGCGGCCACGGCCTGGCGGATCTCCGCACGGTCCACCACCCAGGCGGGTACGGCGGGCGCGCCGGGCGGGGGTGGGTCCTGGGCGGACACCGACGGGCCACCGTTGAGCAGAGCCGCGGTGACGGCCAACGCCACCGCCCCGGCCCCGAGTCCGCCCACCCAGGGCCAGGGGCCGGCTCGGACGGCATCGAGGACGCCCGGCCAACGGTCGTCCGCGGTCGCGGCGTTGGCGGCGAGCGAGGCCAACACGGCGACCGCCGCCGCCAACGCCGCCGCCAGGCATATCGCGACCGGTCTCACCACGCGCCGCACGGCCCACCCCCTGCCGCTCCAGGTTCCACGCCGGCCGATCATGCCGTACGGGCTCCGCCATCGTGGCATGGTTCGCCGGAGATCTACTCCTGGTCCGCCCGGTGCGCCGCCGCATCCGCTTCGGACGTGGGGGTGCGGAGTCCGACCCCGAGAAGGGCAAGTGTGGCGGCCCGCAGCCATGTTGCCGCCTCGTCCACCGACAGCCGGCGCGCCCCGACCTCGTCGCCCGCCGCGTGGCCGAGGGCGGTGACCGCGGCCACCAGCCAGGTGGACGGTGGTGCGGGGTCGAACTCGCCCGACGCCTGACCCTGCTCGATCAGCCGGGCGAGCCGGGCCGCGACGGGCTCGTGCCGGGCAGGGGCTGCGGCGGCGCCGGCGCGGGTGCCGCCGAGCTGGAGCAGGACCGGGTTCTGTTCGAACAGCCGCCAGCCGATGTCCTGGAGTTGCAGCAGCTGGTCCAGGGCGGGACCGCCGTTCGCCTCCGCCTCGTCCATCGCGGCCATGGCCTGGTCCGTGATCCGGTCGGCGACCGCGTCCAGCAGTGCGTCACGGGTGCCGAAGTGCGCGTACACGGTCTGGCGGGTGACGCCGGCCGCGGCGGCGATGGCGGCCATTCCGGCGTCGGGTCGTTCTGCCAGCAGTCGGACCGCGGCGTCCAGTACCGCGACCCTGCTGCGCTCGGCGTCGGCGCGACGGCGGGGCCGCCCTCGCGGGGCATCGCCCGGAGCCTGGAATGCAGACAACTCTTACACCCTTGTCAGAAATGGACGAGGTCGCTATATCTTACATACGCGTAAGAGATCGCTGCGGGTTGCAGCGCGGCCCACGCACGGCAGGAGCATGGTGAACCCTCTCCACACGAAACCTCCCCGGCAGTTCGTCGCCGACTTCTTCACGACCTTCACCGACGCCGTGGTCCACGGCGCGGAGGACGACTCCGGTCTGATGTCCCGCTACTACACCCGTGACGTCGTGCAGGTCTCCGACGGCGTACCACTCGACTGGGACCGCCTCCAGGCTCACCTCCGCCCGGTCCGCAGGAACCTGCGCGAGTTCCGGTTCGAGGTGCACGAGGCGTTCGTGGACGGCTGCCGGATCGCCACCCGTTTCACGATCCACGCGCGGATGCGCAAGGGCGGACCGGTGTCCACGCGCGTCCACATGTTCGCCGAATTCACCCCCGACGGCCTGCTGCGACGAGCCGAGCAGCTCACGTGGACCGTCACCGGCGAATCGGAGGCGGGGGGGGTGATCCGCATGCGTGTCCGGCTCGTCCAGGGGCTCGCCCTGCTGTCCACCGGCGCCCTCGCCGGCGCGTTCGGCTACGGAGCGGCCAACCTCGTCCCCACCTTCAACGCCGTACCGCTCGACATGCGGCTGTCCTTCCATGCCCAGCTGATGCAGATGAACGGCATCACCATGCAGGGCGCCATGGGCCTGTCGGCGCTCAGTGCCTTCGCGCTCGCCGTCCTGACGCGCGGCGCCTCACGGCGGCTGGCCGCAGGAGCCGGGCTCCTCGCCGTGGCCTCCTTCCTGATCACCCGTCTCGGCAACGTCCCCATCAACGGCCGTATCAAGCAGTGGGCGGCCACCTCGGCACCCGCCGATCACGCCGAGATCCTGGCTCGCTGGGAGGCGTTCAACTACGCGCGTACGGCCGCCGCGTTCGCCGCTTTCGCGCTGCTGATCCTTGTCGCCCTGCGCCGAAGCCCCTCGGGCCGCGAGCCGAACGACACCCTCGGCCAGGCCGCGGAGCTCACGCCTCCCGCCGGGCGTCGATCTCGGCGATCAGGGCTTCGATACGGCTCTTGATCTCGTCGCGGATGGGGCGGACGGACTCGACGCCCTTGCCCGCCGGGTCTTCGAGGGCCCAGTCGAGGTACTTCTGCCCGGGGAAGATCGGGCAGGCGTCGCCGCAGCCCATGGTGATGACGTAGTCGGACGCCTGGACGGCCTCGGTGAGCGCGCGCTCACGCCGACACCAAGAGAGCCTGCCCGTAGCCTCTCGCCAGCCTGCCCGAGGCGAACCTCCCCGTGACCGCCACCGAGCCCGCCGCGAGCGACGCCATGCCCGCCGACACGTCGCCGCGGCCCGCGCCGGCGCCACCCCGCCCCGTACTCCTCTCGCCGCGCGCAGCCGCGGAGTTCGTGGGCACCGCCGCCCTCGTGACGATCGTCGTCGGTTCCGGGATCCAGGCCACCGGCCTCACCGACGACGTCGCGCTGCAACTGCTCGCCAACTCCACCGCCACCTTCGCCGGCATCGCCCCCGCCTCCGTCCCCGCTTTCATCGGCATGCAGTTGATCGGCGCGATCGCGGGCCTGGCCCTGGTCGCGGTCGTCTTCATGCGGCCCAGGACGAACCCGTGATCCGGCGCGCGGCCCGGTCCTGACCGGCGGCGAACTCCCCGGACCCCGGACGGTGGACGCGGTCACACGGCAGCGGCCCGGGTCAGCAGCTGCCCCATGGCGGCGAGGACCGCGGGCTCGACGCGGTAGTAGACCCAGGTGCCACGCCGCTCGGAGGAGAGCAGCCCGGCCTCCTTCAGCTTCTTCAGGTGGTGGGAGACGGTCGGCTGCGAGACACCGACGTCGGAGATGTCGCAGACGCACGCCTCGCCGCCCTCGTGCGAGGCGACGGCCGAGAAGAGCCGAAGCCGGACCGGATCCCCGAGGGCCTTGAACATCTTCGCGGTCCGCTCCGCCTCCTCTGCGTTCAGCGGGCGCTCGGTGAGGGGCGGGCAGCAAGGGGCGACTTCGGAGTCCAGGAGCGGCAGCACCTTCACATTCGACATATGTCTATGTTGACACACGTCGAACCAGGCGGGAGTGGGCGCGTAACTTCGACAGATGTCTATGTTGACGTTTGTCAATGCAGATGCCACCCTGGGGCGAGAGGGATCGATGAACGTCGAAACAAAGGGGAATCGTCATGAGCTCCACCGCCACCCCGGCCGAGCAGCTGCCCGTCGTGGTCATCGGGGCCGGCCCCGTCGGCCTGGCCGCTGCCGCCCACCTCGTCGACCGCGGCTTGGAGCCGCTGGTCCTGGAGGCCGGCGCGCAGGCGGGTGCGGCGGTGCGTGAGTGGTCCCACGTGCGGCTCTTCTCCACCTGGGCCGAAGTCACCGACCCGGCGGCCGAGAAGCTCCTGGCGCCGACCGGATGGGCGAAGCCGGACGCGTCCACGTACCCGACCGGCGCCGACTGGGCGGCCGGCTACCTGCAGCCGCTCGCCGACGTCCTCGGCCCCGCGGTGCGGGTCGGCGCCCGGGTGGCCGGCGTCTCCCGCTCGGGCCGCGACCGGATCGTCGACGCGGACCGCGAGACCATGCCGTTCACCGTGCACGTCACGTACGCCGACGGGCGCGAGGAGCGGATCCTCGCCCGCGCCGTGATCGACGCCTCCGGTACGTGGGCCGCCCCCGGCCCCGCCGGCGCCGACGGCCTCCCGGCCGTCGGCGAGCGCGCGGCGGCCGACCGGGTCTCCTATCGCGTCCCCGACCTCAACGACCCTGCCGTGCGGGCCCGTCACGCCGGGAAGCGCACCGCGGTCATCGGCTCCGGAGCCTCCGCGTTCACGGCCCTCGCCTCCCTCGCCGGCCTCGCCGATGCGGAGGACGGCCAGGGGACGCACGCCACCTGGATCCTGCGCCGGGGCATCTCCGGCTCCACCTTCGGCGGCGGCACCGCCGACCAGCTCCCCGCCCGCGGCGCCCTCGGCCTCGCCGCGAAGGCGGCCGTGGACGAGGGATACGCGGACGCGGTCACCGGCTTCCGTACGCAGGCGGTCGAGCGCGACGGCGCGCGGCTCGTACTGGTCGCGGAGGACGGCCGGCGCCTCGACCCGGTCGACGAGGTCATCGTCCTGACCGGCTTCCGCCCCGACCTCTCCTTCCTCGACGAGCTCCGGCTCGGCCTGGACGAGCGGCTCCAGGCCCCGGTCGAGCTGGCGCCGCTCATCGACCCCAACCAGCACTCCTGCGGCACGGTCTACCCGCACGGCGTGAAGGAGCTCTCCCACCCGGAGGAGGGCCTCTATCTGGTCGGCATGAAGTCCTACGGCCGCGCCCCCACCTTCCTCGCCCTCACCGGCTACGAGCAGGTCCGCTCCGTCGTCGCCGCGATCGCCGGCGACCACGAGGCCGCCGAGCGCGTCGAGCTCGTCCTGCCGGAGACCGGCGTCTGCGGCGGCGCCGGCCTCTTCGACGAGCCCCGGACCGACGAAACACCGGCACCCGGCTGCTGCACCCCCGCTCCCCAGCTGATCCCACTCGGCACCACGCCCCAGGCCCCCACCTGCGGCTAGGGACACCCGGCAGCACACAGGGCCAGGGAACCTCGGCAGCACACAGGGCCAGGAACACCCGGGCAGCACACAGGGCCAGGGACCCCCGAGCAGCACACAGGGGAAGGGCCCCACCCCGGGGTGAACCGGGGTGGGGCCCTTCCTGTTCGTGCTGCTCGTTCCGGCTACTCCTGGACGGTGCGGCGTCGCCGCATCCACCACACCAGGGCCGCGCCGGTGGCGGCTATCGCCGCGGCGATACCGGAGATCAGGCCGAGCGGCGTGTCCGATCCGGTGTCGGCGAGGCCGCCGTCCGGGTCCGGCCGGTTCGCCGGAGGCGTGGCGCCCCCACTGCCGCCGGTGTCACCGTCCCCGGGCTTGGTCGGGTCCGGGCCCGGCGACGTGGGCGGAGCCGTCGGGTCGGTCGGCGTCGGCGTCGGCGTCGGGTTCGGCTTCCCGTCATCTGTCTGAGCGGCGCCGTCGCCACCCAGGAACGCGGTGTCGCTGTCGCGGGCGGAGGTCTCCGCGCGGACGGAGTCCTTCGTCGTGCGGGGCAGTTCACGGTGCTGAGCGGTGAACTCGACGCCGGTGATGTTCCGCTTGGGCGCCTTGGCGAAGTCGACGCCGCCGACGAAGAACGTGTAGATCCGGCCGTCGCCGAGGGGCCATTCGTAGGTGAAGTCGCCCTTGGTGAAGGACTTCACCATCTCCTGCCACACGGTCCGCTTGTCCCAGTTGGCGTTCTCACCACGCAGCGGCCACCGCTTCAGGTTGTTGCTGTTGATGATGGGGCGGAAGTCGGTGGCCTTCTTCGCGTCCTGCTGGCGGATCCACTCGGCCGCGACGCGGGACTTGTAGACGCGGCGCAGGTCGGCGTACTTGGGTTCGGTGTTGATCTGCTTCTCGACGTGCGGGACGAGGTAGCGGCTGATCAGCCGGTGGCTGCGCTCCTTCTCCTCCTTGCTGAGCTTCTTCGAGCAGTCCTCTCCCTGTACGGGGGTGTCGAAGTCCATCGCCGCGTGGTTGACCTTCAGCGGGGCGTCGAGGATGTAGATCCCGCCGTCCTGCTCGCGGACCTTCGCCACGCCGGGGACGATCCAGTTGCGTCCCGATCCCCAGCACGGCACCCCGTTGACCTTGGGGGTGGCGTTCATGAACTCCTTGCCGGGGGACTTCTTGGGGTCCATGGCGCGGGAGAAGTCCCGCTTCATCTCCATGTCGGCCACCAGGAGGACTCGGCCGGCGTCGGTTTCACCGAACGCCTTGTCCATGATGGTGTCGGGCTGGTCGGGGTTGAGGTTCACCCACTGCCGGTCCGGGGTGAGCGCCAGCCACGTGAACAGGGCATCGGACGCCAGTTCGAGCTTCGCCTGTCCGCCCCAGCCCGGGTTGTTGTCCTCGTCGGGCATGAGGTCGGCCTTCATGGAGTAGTCCAGGCCCTTGCCCTTGACCGGGTTGCCGACGTACTGGAGCTCCAGGGTGGAGAAGTCCACGCCGCCCGGGCCCCGCCCCAGCGCGGACCGGGCGTTGTCCGCCAGGTACTGGTTCTGCAACTGACGGGCCTGGGACGCGTTCTGGCCCGAACCGTAGGCCATCGAGGCGCCCGGGCCCTGGGTGCCGCGGTTGGGCAGCGGGTTGAACACGTTGTACGTCTTCGTGTACTTCGTCTGCGGCCACAGGCCCTTCGCGGTCGCCCGGCGCTCCGCGATCCGGATCGGGTTGTTCGCCGTCCCCCGCTCCGCCCGCAGCTTGTCGTTCTCGGCCTTGTAGTCGCGGGTGGTGGCCCCGTTCGGCTTCTCCGACGTGAACATCGTCAGCCGGTGCCGGGTGAAGTCGTGCTTCGCGTCCTTGTGCCGCAGGATGATCCTGTCGGCCCGGAGCTGGGCCGGCTTGCGCTTCCCGTCGGACTTGAACTCGCCCAGCTCACCGGTGCGCTGGTTGTAGGAGTCGTACCGCCGGGAGGCGATCTTCTTGCCGTCCTTGTCGAAGATCTCGATCGTGACCTCGCACAGCCAGTCAGGGCCAACCATGTTGAAGTCCTGAACCGCCTTGACCTCGAACACGCCCCCCTTCTGCCCGCTGTGCTGCGCGCTGATCAGGTTGACCTTCCACTTGCCGAACGGCTTGGGGCTGGTCGATTCGTTCTGGTGCCGCTTGTAGCGGGAGTAGATCGCCTTGCGCATGTCCTCCGGGTTCCTGGAGGCCTCATACGCCTTGTCCCACTTGTCGATGTCCCCGCGGGTGCCGGTGACCTGCCCCAGCTCGGCCGCCGTGGGCGCGGGAACGTTCTCGAAGCCCTTGAACGAGTTGTTGTAGTAGAACTCCTCGTCCGGCCCGGACTTCGTCCAGTGGTGCTGACCCGTCGGCGCACCCGAGTTGTTCGGCGTACGCGGGATGGTCTTCTTCAGATGCATCTGGTCGCACCGCTTGCCGCCGGTGATCTTCGCGTAGTCCCCGGGCGCGGCCGACGCCACGGACGGCAGGCCGACCAGCAGCACCGCCGCCGAGGAAACGACCGCCAGCGCGGCAGTTAAGCGCCTTTTCAGGCGCTGTCGTATGGATGTACTCACGTAGTGTCCCTGGTCGTGGGGGCCACGGGACTCAAGACTGCGAGGGCAGGCCGGACAAGGGCCCCCGTATCATGCCCACTCCTGCCGACCCATCACACTAGAGGCTGTCAACTCCCCACGTACGAGATGTTGTTGACGTGCCGTGTGATAACTCCGCGAAGATCCTGCGAGGGTGCCGGCGCGGTTCGGTAGGTTCGGGCCATGACCACACCCCACTCCGACTACGACTCCACCCGCCACCCCGACCTCCTGGCCTGGCTCACCGAACGGCAGGCCGCCTTCGAAGGCTGGGCCCAGGAAGCCGGCGGCGTGGACCGGTTCGACTTCTCCGACGCCTCCCTCGATGTCCTGGAAGACCTCGTCAAGGAGACCTTCGCCGAGTCGGAGGAGATCACCGCGCAGCGCCGCTCCCCCTTCGTCCAGGGAGCCGTGTGGTACATCGGCGAGACCCTGTGCCGACGGCGCGAGGGCTGGGTGTGGAAGTTCGAACCGGACGTCACCTTCGGCGTGCTCCCGGCGTTCTATCCGGCGGTCCAGGACCCCGCGTACCTGGACACCCCCTGCGTCGGCGCACCCGACGCCAAGCCCGGCGAGCACTGGTACCCCTTGAACCTGCTGCGCCGACTCCTCGCCACCGAAGACGAGTTCGACAACCCGATCGACGAACGACTCGTCGGCATGATCGAAGGCTGGTACGAGGAGGACGACGAGGACGACGAGTAGGCGCGACAGCCGGCGACGCGCACCCCCGGCGGCTCGCCCGCCTGCCGCGCACTCAGGGATCAGTCGTCCGCAGGCGGCTCCGGATGCCGGACGCGCTTCTTGAGCTCCTTCTCGACTTCGTACCGGGACTGCTCGGTCGCCTCGGCGTGCGCCGTGATCGCGGCCTGTACCGCGATCGCGGTCTCCATGGTCAGCTCCTTGGCCTGGATCTCCGCCCAGGCCTTCTCTTCGAGCCGGATCAGCTCGTCAGTCAGTTCGATCGCCACGGGCCGGATCGTAAGACCAGGCAAGGACACTCCGGTGGATCGACGCGGCGATCGAGCGCGCCGACGCCACGCCGCCCGGACACCGCCGCACCCTCCCCACGCCCGCCAAGGGCGTGTCCGGACCCTGCGCAACCACCCATAACCGGCCGTGACCAGCAAAAAGACCCTCCCGAAGGAGGGTCCGTGGTAAAGCGCCCCCGGCAGGACTCGAACCTGCGGCCAAGTGCTTAGAAGGCACCTGCTCTATCCACTGAGCTACGGGGGCCGGGTGGTGGGTCGGTGGCCGGGAGCCCCTGGTGGGTGGGGCGTGGCCGGTTGGGTCAAGGATAGGGCTCCGATCCCCTTGGCCCGGTTGCTTCACCTGCGTGCCACGATGTGGAGGTTCAGTGAAGCGGAATGATAATCGCAGGCAGGTGCGATTCCCGCAGTGTTTTTCACGCCACTCGGCCCGGGTGTTGTGCACTCGTTATGCCTGAGGCTTCCGTCATCCTTCGTTCGGTCGGCGCGTAGGGCCCTTATACGCTTCAAAAAGGCTCCAAAATTGGGCATTCTTCGCATGTGGTGACCTTGGACGAACGGCCTCAGCTGATCGACGCACTCTCCGCCCTGCGCGACTGTGTCGCCGCCGTGCGTCTCCCCCTCCCCCTCCCAGGCGCCCCACGCGCCCGCCAGACCCGGGCCGAGCTGCTCGCCCAGCTCGACGACTACTTGGTGCCCCGGCTGAAGGACCCGCACGCCCCTCTCCTCGCCGTCGTCGGCGGATCCACCGGAGCGGGGAAGTCCACGCTCGTCAACTCCCTTGTGGGGCGCCGTGTCAGCGAGGCCGGAGTACTCCGGCCCACCACCCGTACGCCCGTCCTCGTCTGCCACCCCGACGACCACCACTGGTTCGCCGGCATGCGCGTCCTGCCCCAGCTCACCCGCGTCTGGCTGCCCCAGCAGGACGAGGACGCCGGCGACGAGCCGCCCGAGGAGAACGCGTTGCGCGTCGAGACCTCCTCCGCCCTCGCCCCTGGGCTCGCCCTGCTCGACGCCCCCGACATCGACTCCCTCGTCGTCGAGAACCGGCTCCTCGCCGCCGAGTTGATCTGCGCCGCCGACATCTGGGTCATGGTCACGACCGCCTCGCGGTACGCCGACGCCGTCCCCTGGCACCTGCTCCGTACCGCAAAGGAGTACGACGCCACCCTCGTCACCGTCCTCGACCGCGTCCCCCACCAGGTCATCGGCGAGGTCTCCCGGCAGTACGAGGCCCTGCTCGACAAGGCGGGACTCGGCGACGTACCCCGGTTCACCATCCCCGAGCTGCCCGAGTCCACGGGCGGCGGCAGCGGGCTGCTGCCCGACAACGCCGTCGCCCCGCTCCGCGCCTGGCTCGCCCACTGCGCCCAGGACCCGGCCGCGCGCCAGCAGGCCGCCGGCCGGACCGCCACCGGCGTCATCGAATCCCTCGACACCCGCATGCCCGAGCTCGCCGCGGCCGTGGCCGCCCAGTACGCCGCCGCCGTCCGGCTCGGCGGCGCCGTCGAGAGCGCCTACGAGGAACAGGGCGAGCGAGTCCGGCAGCAGCTGCGCCGCGGCGCCGTCCTCGCCGGCGACGCCCGCACCCGCTGGCGCGGCTACCCCCGCGACAGCTCCGCCGAGGAACTGCTCGACGCCCTCGTCGAGTCGCTCGCCGCCCTGGTCCAGTGCGCGGCGGCCGCCGCCGACGAACGCGTACGGGACGCCTGGCGCCGCGAACCCGGCGCGGCCGCCCTCGGTGACCAGGCCGGTCCCGACCGGGAGGCGCCCGAGCGGATCGAGCTGACCGTACGGCGCTGGCGGCGCGAACTCGAAGAGCTGGCCGAGGACGAGCTCCGCACCACCGACCGGACCGGAACCGCCCGTACCGCGGCCCCCGAGGCCGACACCGTCGCCGCCCTGCTCGCCGCCGCCCTCCTCGGCGGCCGCCGCACCCGCAGCGCCGGCGAGCGGCTCGCCGAACTCCTCGGCGCCCAAGCCGCACTACGCCTGCGCGACAAGGGCGGGCAGCTGGTCCTGACGTACCTCGACCGCGCCCTGCACGCCGAACGCGACCGGCTGCTCGCCCCCCTCGACGCCCTCGACGTGACCCCCGAGCCGCAGGCGGAGCTGATCGCCGCGCTCTCCGTACTGCAGAAGGAGAAGTGAGGACCGGTGAGCAGCAGCACGGTGGACGACCGCTGGGACGACGGACTGATCGCACGGCGGGTGGCCGAGCGGGCCGCCCAGAGCGGTGAGGACGGCGCCGACGAGGCAGACCCTTCGGCGGAGGACGGCCTTCCGGCCCTCGGCGGGCAGTACGGCGGGCCGCTGCGCACCCGCCTCGTCGCCCTCAACGAACTCGTCGGCCTCTCCCGTACGCGCCTGGAGACCGACACCCTCGCCGAGGCCGGGCTCGCGCAGGCCGGGCGCGTCCTCGACGAGGCCGCCGCCCGCCAGCGGCTCTCCGCCCGGCACACCGTCGTCGCGATCGCCGGACCGACCGGCAGCGGCAAGTCGACCCTCTTCAACGCCCTCGCGGGCGTGCCCGTCTCCGAGACCGGACTGCGCCGCCCGACCACCTCCGCGCCCATCGCGCTCAGCTGGTCCGAGGGCTCCGCCGGACTCCTCGACCGCCTCGCCGTCCCCAGCCGGCTCCGCCGCCGCCCCCTCGCGGGCGGGGCCGCGGACGAGGACCTCCAGGGCCTCGTCCTGATCGACCTGCCCGACCACGACTCGGCCGTCACCGGCCACCGCGAGCAGGTCGACCGGGTCCTGGGCCTGGTCGACGCGGTGATCTGGGTCGTGGACCCGGAGAAGTACGCCGACGCGGCGCTCCACGAGCGCTACCTGCGCCCCCTCGCCGGCCACGCCGAGGTCACCTTCGTCGTCCTCAACCAGATCGACAGGCTGGGCCCCGACGCGTCCGACCTCGTCCTGGACGACCTGCGCCGCCTCCTCGACGAGGACGGCATGGCCCTGGGCGAACACGGCGAACCCGGCGCCACCGTCCTGGCGCTCTCCGCCCTCACCGGCGAGGGCGTCGGCGAACTGCGCGAACTCCTCGGCCGGTTCGTCCAGGAGCGCACCGCGCCCGCGCTCCGCCTCTCGGCCGACGTCGACGCGGCGGCGGCCCGGCTCCGCCCGGTGTACGTATCCGACGGCCAGGCCGGCCTCGGGGAGCGGGCCCGGGAGGACTTCGCGGCCCGGCTCGCCGTCGCCGTCGGCGCCACCGCGGCGGGCGAGGCCGCCGAACGCGTCTGGCGCCGCGGCGCCATCCGCGCCTGCGGCACGCCCTGGCTGCGGCTCTACCGCTGGTACGAACGGCTCCGCGCCCACGGCGCCACCGACCCGCGCCTTCAGCCGCCGGAGGACGAACTCACCGCCCGCCAAAGAGTGGAACAGGCCGTGCGGGCCGTCGCCGACGACGCCTCGCGCGGGCTCCCGGCGCCCTGGGCGCAGGCGGTGCGCGAGGCGGCGGCGCGCGGGGCCGAGGGCCTGCCCGAGGCGCTCGACGAACTCACCGCGACCATCGGCGACCCGGCCGCCCGGCCCCCGCGCCCCGCCTGGTGGCCGGCGGCCGTCCTGGCCCAGGTCCTGATGACGCTCCTGCAGCTCTTCGGAGCGCTGTGGCTGGTCGGCCAGATCGTCGGCGTCGTGGAGCCCGGGCTGCTGCCGCCCGTCGTCATCATGCTCGGCGGCATCGCCGGCGGTCCGCTGGTGGAGTGGGCGTGCGCGGCGGCGGTGAAGGGGCCCGCCCGGCGGTACGGCCAGGAGGCCGAACGCAAGCTGCGGGAGGCGGCGGCCGCGTGCGGACGGGCGCGCGTCCTGGACCCGATCGCGGCCGAGTTGATGCGCTATCGGGAGGTGCGCGACCAGTACGTGACGGTGTCGGGCACCCGCTCGGGTGCGCGGATGGGGCGGCTGGGCGGTGTCGGGATGCGGTGGGGCGGCACGAGACCGGGCGCACGGCTGCGGTGAGGCCGGGCGCGGGGATTCACCACCCGTGGGGGTGACGGAGTTGTCCCCAACCCACGCTCCCTCCACAGGCCTCGGCGCGCTTCGCCGGCCCGGTCCACCATGGAACCGAGGCGGCTGAAGTGCTGCGAGAGCGCTGCGAAATGGGGGAGGACGACATGAACGACACGATGGTGACGCTCGTCGGGAACGTGGCGACGAGCGTGGAGTACCGGGACACGCCGACAGGCGGGGTGGCCCGGTTCCGGTTCGCGGTGACCGCGCGCCGCTGGGACCGGGAGCGGGGCACCTGGTCGGACGGACACACCAGCTTCTACACGGTGTTCGCGTGGCGGGCGCTCGGAGCCAACCTCGCCGCTTCGGTCTCGGTGGGGGAGCCGCTGGTGGTGCACGGCCGGTTGCGGGTGCGGGAGGAGGACGTACCCGACGAGGGCAAGCCCCCCGAGACGCGGCGCAGGACGTACGTGGACATCGACGCGGTGGCGGTGGGTCACGATCTGACGCGCGGCACGGCGGCGTTCCGGCGCGTGGTGAAGGGCGAGCCACGCACGACGGAACGTCAGGGGAACGGTGGCGGGGGCGCGGTGGAACGCGATCCCTGGGAGGCGCCGGAAGCCCCGAAGTCACCCCGTGTGCTGGAACCCGTGCTCTGAGCAGGAGTTGTGGGGGATTTGTCGACTCCGTGACCTGCGACTTCCCACTTGGGGAGGTCCGGTGATAACGATTTCGAGACGGTATGGTTATCAGGTCGTACTGACGGGCACCGAGCTCTTCCCCGTCTCTAGGATTCCCAGGTACTCATACGGGACTTGAGTAATCACTTGAGTCGACAGTGAGTCAACCGGGTCTGTGATTCTGCTGGCGATGCGCTCCCCCCACGTGTCATGTCATGAACGGACGGCACGGAGCGGTCGCCCGGAGGGGAAATTCATGTTTTCTGTTCGGAGGCGCGGCGTTGCCCGCCTTGCCGCCGCGACCGTGGTCTCGGGCCTCGTCGCTGCTGGCGCGATAGCCGTTGCGGGACCGGCGGCGGCCGACGAGGGTGCTGGCAGCACCGGCGGTGCGACCGCCACGCTGGGCAAGCTCACCGTCTTCGACATGGTCAAGATCAAGGGCAAGGGGGAGATCGCCGCCGGCCTGTTCCAGATGCAGGCGAACCCCGGCGGCTCGCTGCAGACCTACTGCATCGACCTCTACACCGGCGCCAAGACGGGCCAGGAGTACAAGGAGGTCGGCTGGGACCAGTCGTCCCTCCACAACAACAAGAACGCGGGCAAGATCCGCTGGATCCTGCAGAACTCCTACCCGCAGGTGAACGACCTCAACGCCCTGGCGAAGAAGGTCGGCGCGAAGAACCTCACCGAGAAGACCGCCGCTGCCGCGACGCAGGCCGCGATCTGGCACTTCTCGGACAACGTTGACGCCAAGCCGGTCAACAAGGACGCCAAGAAGCTGACCGAGTACCTGGAGAAGACGGCGGTGAACCTGGAGGAGCCCAAGGCTTCCCTCAGTGTCTCCCCGGCCTCCGTCGCCGGTAAGTCGGGCGAGCGCCTCGGCCCGCTCACCGTCGACACCAACGCCGACTCGGTCACCGTCTCCCTCGCGCCGGGCGCGCCCGCGGGCGTCAAGCTCGTCGACAAGGACGGCAAGGTCGTCACCAACGTCGGCAAGGGCGGCCAGGTCTTCTTCGACATCCCCGCCGGTACGCCGGACGGTGCCGCCGAGCTCAAGGTCCAGGCCGACACGACGGTCCCGATCGGCCGCGCCTTCGTCTCGACCAAGGTGAAGAGCCAGACCCTGATCCTGGCCGGCACCAGCACCTCCAGCGTCACCGCCAAGGCCACCGCCACGTGGGCCAAGAAGGGCGCGATCCCGGCCGTCACGGCCGAGAAGAACTGCGCCAAGGGCGGCCTGGACGTCACGGCGTCCAACGAGGGTGACGAGGACTTCACCTTCGAGCTGAAGGGCAAGAAGGTCACCATCGGCGCCGGCAAGTCGCAGACGGTCACGATCCCGCTCGCCGAGGACGAGGCCTACGACTTCACGATCACCGGCCCGAACGGCTTCGAGAAGAACTTCAAGGGCGTCCTCGACTGCAAGACGGCCACCCCGGGCCCGCTCCCGACGGAGACCCCGTCGACCGAGCCCTCCGTCTCCGCCACGCCCACCCCGAGCACCACGGGCGGCACCACCGGTGCCACGACCGGCTCCACCACTGGTGGCGGCGACCTCGCCGAGACCGGTAGCTCCAACGCCACGCCGATGATCGCCGGCATCGCTGCCGTCCTCGTCGTCCTCGGCGGCGGCGCGGTCTTCTTCCTCCGCAAGAAGAAGACGGCCGGCCAGTAACACCCCCGCCTCACGGCAACCGACGGCCCCGGCGCGCGCCACGCGCACCGGGGCCGTCGCGCATGCCGGCAGCCACCGGATCCAGGCGCGGTAATACGTTGGCGGAGGCGAGCGAAGGCGTGTCACCGTTCGGACATGGGCAATTCCATGGCGTATCCCGTCCTCCGGACCACCGGCGCGACGACCGCGTACACGCAGGCCAAGCGCCTGTGCACGCTCCTTGCGGAGCGCGACGAGGAGGTCGGTCTCTTCGCCGAACTGCGGACGGTCGCAGACCTTCGGGCCATGGCGTCGATCTTGCCCAAGGCCAACTTCGACTACGAGGAGAGGCGGACCGGTCCGGCGGGGGAGTTCGTCTATTTCGACCTCGACGTCACGGCGACGGACGACGCCACGCTGGAACAGCACCTCCCACTGGACCTCATGGAGGACGCCCCGACAGGGAGCGTGGAGGACCGCTTCGTCAGGGCTCTCGGCCAGGGCATGGCCGCCATCGCCTGGCACGGCATGTGGCCGAACGAACCGGAATCGGATCTCCACGGGTCGGCGAAGTACGACGGGGTGCAGGTCGTGTTCCACGGCGAGGACGCTCAGTGGGGCGACTGGACCGAACATCACACGGTCTTCGTCCACGTGGGCAAGTTCGGTGACCTGCCCCGGGCCCGGAAACTCGCCGCGGCCATCGGCAGCGAGGTCCTGGGCGAGCAGCAGATCGGGTGGTGACCGAAAGCGACCGGTCGGCTACCGAGGTGAGTCGACGGCGCGCAGGTCAGCACGCCCCCCACCTACTGGTTCGCACCGAGGGGTGGCGGTCAGGCAAGATGGGGTGTATCTGCCCACTCACTCTTTGCCGGACGGTTTCTCTTGGCTGAGTACATCTACACGATGCGCAAGACGCGCAAGGCGCACGGCGACAAGGTCATCCTCGATGACGTGACGCTGAGCTTCCTGCCCGGTGCGAAGATCGGTGTGGTCGGCCCGAACGGTGCCGGTAAGTCCACCGTCCTCAAGATCATGGCCGGCCTTGAGCAGCCGTCCAACGGTGACGCGTTCCTGTCGCCCGGGTACAGCGTCGGCATGCTCCTCCAGGAGCCCCCGCTCGACGAGTCCAAGACCGTCCTGGAGAACGTGCAGGACGGCGCCGCCGAGATCATGGGGAAGCTGAAGCGCTTCAACGAGGTCGCCGAGCTCATGGCGACCGACTACTCGGACGCGCTCATGGAGGAGATGGGCAAGCTCCAGGAGGACCTGGACCACGCCAACGCCTGGGACCTCGACGCGCAGCTCGAGCAGGCCATGGACGCGCTGGGCTGCCCGCCCGGCGACTGGCCGGTCACCAACCTCTCCGGTGGTGAGAAGCGCCGCGTCGCGCTCTGCAAGCTCCTCCTGGAGGCGCCCGACCTGCTGCTCCTCGACGAGCCCACCAACCACCTGGACGCCGAGTCCGTGCAGTGGCTGGAGCAGCACCTCGCCAAGTACCCCGGCACCGTCGTCGCCGTCACCCACGACCGGTACTTCCTCGACAACGTGGCCGAGTGGATCCTCGAGCTCGACCGCGGTCGCGCCCACCCCTACGAGGGCAACTACTCCACCTACCTCGACACCAAGGCCACCCGCCTCAAGGTCGAGGGCCAGAAGGACGCCAAGCGCGCCAAGCGGCTCAAGGAAGAGCTCGAGTGGGTGCGGTCCAACGCCAAGGGCCGTCAGGCCAAGTCCAAGGCCCGTCTCGCCCGGTACGAGGAGATGGCGGCCGAGGCCGACAAGATGCGGAAGCTGGACTTCGAGGAGATCCAGATCCCGCCGGGCCCGCGCCTGGGCTCCATCGTCGTCGAGGTCAACAACCTCACCAAGGCCTTCGGCGAGAAGGTTCTGATCGACGACCTGAGCTTCACGCTGCCGCGTAACGGCATCGTCGGTGTCATCGGCCCGAACGGCGCCGGCAAGACCACGCTCTTCAAGATGATCCAGGGCCTCGAAACCCCGGACTCCGGCGAGATCAAGGTCGGCGAGACGGTCAAGATCAGTTACGTCGACCAGAGCCGCGCCAACATCGACCCGAAGAAGACCCTCTGGGCCGTCGTCTCCGACGAGCTGGACTACATCAACGTGGGCCAGGTCGAGATGCCGTCGCGGGCGTACGTCTCCGCGTTCGGCTTCAAGGGGCCGGACCAGCAGAAGCCCGCCGGCGTGCTCTCCGGCGGTGAGCGCAACCGCCTCAACCTGGCGCTCACCCTCAAGCAGGGCGGCAACCTGCTGCTCCTCGACGAGCCGACCAACGACCTCGACGTCGAGACCCTCGGCTCCCTGGAGAACGCGCTCCTGGAGTTCCCCGGTGCGGCCGTGGTCGTCTCCCACGACCGCTGGTTCCTGGACAGGGTCGCCACGCACATCCTCGCGTACGAGGGTGACTCGAAGTGGTTCTGGTTCGAGGGCAACTTCGAGTCCTACGAGAAGAACAAGATCGAGCGCCTCGGCCCGGACGCGGCCCGTCCGCACCGTGCCACGTACAAGAAGCTGACCCGAGGCTGAGCGTGCGCCACATCTACAGCTGTCCCCTGCGCTGGTCGGACATGGACGCCTTCGGGCACGTCAACAACGTCGTCTTCCTGCGGTACCTGGAAGAGGCGCGGATCGACTTCATGTTCCGGCTGGCGCCGGGCGACGGTTCGCCGTCGTTCTCCGGCGGGTCCGTCGTGGCCCGGCACGAGATCGACTACGTACGGCCGCTGGTCCACCGGCACCAGCCCGTGACCATCGAGTCGTGGGTCACGAAGATAGGCGCGGCGTCACTGACGATCGCGTACGAGATCAAGGACCCGGATGTGACGTACGTACGGGCCTCGACGGTCGTCGTTCCCTTCGACCTGGAGGCCCAGCGTCCGCGTCGTATCTCCGCCGAGGAGCGCTCGTTCCTGGAGGAGTACATGGACGACGGGATGACGGCCGCCGCATGATCGCGCCGCTGCACTTCGCCGACGCCAGGGAGGCGGCGGACCTCGCCGCCTTCCTGGCCCGGCTCATCCACTACGACCGCGCCGCAGCCGTCCGCCTCCAGGCGGGGGGCGGCGCGGTCGCCGTCTTCGGACGGCCGCCGTCGTTCGAGGTGCTCGCGATCCGCACGGCGCGGCTCGTCGACGCCGTCGACCTGGACGTCACCGTGTCGGCAGGCGAACTCCTCGAAGGCATCGAGGAGTCGGCCGGCAAGGCCGTCGTCCCCGACGCCGTCACCGGGCCTCCGTGGGCCGGCGTCCTGCCGCCCCGAGGCGGGTGGGAACCGGTCGCCGGACTGCCCGGCGCGGGCGGTCTGCGCGGCGCGGTCGCCGCGGCCGTCGCCGAATTCCGGGCGCGGGACGAGGAGTTGCCGGAGGAACGGCGCACTCGGGCGGAGCGGGACCGGATCGGGCGCGAGATCTGGTCGCGGACGGTCGCGGAGACCGGGCTCCCGCTGCGCGCCGTGCACGCGGCACAGTCCCTGGGCTTCCTGCCGGCCGAGGACGTGCCGGTGGCGCTGCTCGCCTCGGGCCCGTGGCTGCGGTTCCGTACGCCCTACGGCTCGATAGCCGTACGGACCGTCCCGTCGGCCCTGACCTTCGCCCCCGCCTGACCGCTCAGGGCGGCGGAAGACCGTCCCGTCGGCCTCTCCTTCGCCCCCGCCTGACCGATCAAGGGGCGGTCGACTCCCGGCCCTCGCCCACGACCGCGATCAGCGACGCCAGCGCCGACAGCGCCAGCAGGATCGTCGGGATCACCGGCGACCCGATGGCCAGGTTCTCGCTCGCCAGGATCGGGTCCATCCGGCGGCTCGGGTCGTACGCGACGCGGATCTTCCCGTCCTCCACCTCGGCCTTGGTCTCGGAGCTGAACTCCGGGAACAGGCCGCCCGGGCAGTCGAGTTCGTAGTGGAACAGTGTCTTGTCCTTCGGCGCGCCCTCGCCGAACGTCGGGTGGTGCGACGTCCTGACCTTGCCCACGACGGCACAGGTGACCACCTCGCTCCTGGTCGTCGAGTCCGCCACCTCCACCCAGACCGCCCCCAGGCCCAGGACCAGCAGGAACAGCCCGAAGCCGACCGCGGCACCGGTCTCCCGGAACAGCGCGCCGAGGGCCACCAGGGCGACGGCCGCCAGCACTACCCCGCCCAGCAGGGCGACGAACCTGGGTGTTCCCGCCTCGCTCCGCAGGCTCCAGTCGGCCCACCGGTACGTCAGCCAGCCGGCGCCGAAGGTCACCACCAGCACGCCGAGCGCCGTCAGCGGTTTCCCCGCCCACCTCGCCACGAAGCTCCCGAATCGCCCCACCGTCCACCCCCGTCGACCCGCTCAGCCCTCCGCGTCGTCCGGCCACACTCCGATGTGGTCCTGCTCCAGCTCCAGGAGCACGCGGTGTTCCATGCCCAAGGACGCCGTGTACTCCGCCGGGAGTTGCAGCCGGCCCGCGCGGTCGAGCATCGCGTACTCGCGCGCCACCAGGGACTCCTGGCCCTCCGCGTCCACCTCGGTGCGACGCAGCACCTCGGAGGAGGTACGGCCGTCGCGGATGGCGACCGTGCGGCGCACCTCCGAGGCGACGGCCTGGTCATGGGTGACGATCACGATCGTCGTGCCCAACTCCTCGTTGGCGCGCCGGAAGGCCGCGAACACCTGCTCTCCCGTCGCCGAGTCCAGCTCGCCCGTCGGCTCGTCGGCGAGCAGCACCGAGGGGGAGTTGGCCAGCGCCACGGCGATCGCGACCCGCTGCTGCTGGCCTCCGGACATCTGGTGCGGCCTGCGGTCCCGGCAGTCCGCGACCTCCAGCATCGTGAGCAGCTCCGCCGCCCGCTCCGCCTTCCGCCTGGACCGGCCCCGCAGCTGCATCGGCAGCGCGACGTTCTGCGCCGCCGTCAGGTACGGGAGCAGGTTGCGCGCGGTCTGCTGCCAGACGAAGCCCACCACGTCCCGTCGGTACTCCAGCCGTGCCTTCGCGTCCATGGCGAGCAGGTCGCGGCCCGCGACCTTCGCCGCGCCCGCCGTCGGCACGTCGAGGCCCGCCAGGATGTTCATGAGCGTCGACTTCCCGCTGCCCGACGCCCCGACCAGGGCCATCAACTCGCCCTCCCGCACCAGGAGATCGAGGCCCTGGAGCGCCTGCACCTCCACGCCGTCCGTGGTGAAGATCCGTACCAGCCGATCGCAGGCGATCAGGGCGTCGTGCCCGTACGAGGGCCGGTCGCGGCGCTCCGTCGCCCGCTGCTCCAGCTCCGCCAGAGTGGTGTCGGTCGTCGTCATCGTGCGTCTCCTGCCCTGAGTTCCTTGATCGATCCGCTGCGCGTCGACCACCACGCCTGAAGGGCCGCCGCCAGCGCGGCCAGCGCCACCACTCCCGCCGCCGGAAGGGCCAGCGACCACGGGTCCGCCCGCAGCGGCGCGCTGTCGAGCGTGGCGAGTCCGGGTGGCTCCGCCAGCGAGAGCCGGACCAGATCCACGCCCGGCGCGAGCAGCAGGATCGTCGCCCAGCCGACGAGCGTGCCGCCGACCGCCGCGAGCAGCGCCTGCGGCAGCGCCTCCAGGCCGAGCAGCCGCCGCCCCTGGCGCCGGGTGAGGCCCATCGTCCGCAACCGGGCGAGGAGCGTGGCCCGTTCCGGCGCGGCCTGCATCAGCGACAGAAGCAGGGCGAGGACGGCGTAGCCCGCGCCGGCCCCGATCGCCGCCAGGTAGATCCGCTCGGCGCCCGCCTGCATCGGCGAGTCCACGTACGTGGCCCGCCGCTCGGTCCGCAGGACGACGGCGAAGTCCGGGGATTTCGCCGCGACCACCTTCCGCAGCGCGGTCCCGTCCATCGACGGGCCGGAGGCCAGCAGGACGGTGTCCGCGCGGTGGGTCAGGCCGGCGCTGTCGACCAGCAGGAAGTCCTCCTCGGGCAGGGCCGGGGTGGAGGTCCGTACCGCCACGACCCGTACCGTGAACTCACCGGCCGCCGCCTCCAGTTCGCGCGGCTCCGTGCCGAGCCGTTCGGCGACGGCGGGCGAGGCGATCGCCGGCAGGACCCGCTTGCCGCCGGCGCCACCGGTGGGCTTCAGCAGGTCCGCCGGGAAGGGGCCGAAGCCCGTCCGCTCCGCGAGCCGGGTGTACGACTCCGGGTCCGCGCCCACCAGCGCCGTGGTGCCCAGCTCCGGCTGCAGGCCCGTACCGTCCGGCAGCTCCACGCCGTACTCGACCTGGACCGTGGCCACGTCCGTCACCCCGGCCGTCCGGCGCACCGCTTGCGTGAGCCCGTCCGTGAGCGGCACCGCGTCCGCGTTCCCCGTCACCCGCGCGTCCGCGCCGGTCTCCAGGAGCGCCGCCCGGTCCCGCGCGTCGGAGACCCCGGCGAGCACCGAACCGCCGAACGCGGCCGTCGACAGCGCCACCAGGAGCGCGAGCAGCGGCAACGCGCCCGTCGCCGAGGAACGCCCGGCGCGGGCCAGCGACAGATGACCGACCGCGCCGCGCAGCCGGCGCGCCGGCCGGGCCGCCCACCGCAGCGGCAGCGGATACAGCCGTACGAGGACCAGCGCGGCGATCAGCGCGACGAGCACCGGAGCCGAACTGATCAGATGGTCCCCGTAGTTCCCCGTACCGCGCCGTCGCAGCGCGACGACCGCGCCGACGGCCAGGACGAGGACGGTGAGTTCGGCGACCGTACGGCCCCGGGTGGGGCGGGCGTCCACCAGGTCCTCGCGCCCGCCATGGGCGAGCGGCTTGCGGTGCAGGTACAGCGCCCGCAGGGGCAGCGCGAGCGCGGCGAGCAGCGCGACCGCCCCGGCGGCGGCGAGCGCGGGCAGGAACCGTGCCTCGGGGAAGGCGAGCGTCGCGAGCAGCAGCCCGAGCGCGGCGGCGGGCAGCGCCAGGACCGTCGTCTCCCCGAGCAGTCGGAGGCCGATCCCGGCGAGCGAGCCGCCGCGCGAGCGCAGGAGCGCGAGTTCGGCGGCGCGTCGGGCGGCGAACAGGCCCCCCGTCATGGCGAGGACCACGGCCGCGACCGCGCCGATGCCGAAGGCGGCGACGGTGACCACCGACCCGATCGTCGACCGCATCCCGCCGTACGCCTCGACGATCTCGTCCAGGCCGGTGTCGGCCGAGCCGGTCGCGCCGACCGTCTCCCGGATCCGCACGAGGTCGGGGCCGGCGGAGACGGAGGCGAGGGCGGTGGCCAGCCGGGGCTCGTCCTGCGCGGTGAGACGGCCGGCGTCGGGGGCGAACCGCCAGTACACCTCCGGCTCGCCACCGCTCGCCAGAATTGTGGGGGCACCGGCCGGCGGCAGCAGCAGGCCTGCCTGCCAGTAGAAGAACGTGCCGCCGGGAGTGTTCTTCGAGGTGAGCACCGGAGTGCGCAGGAGCGGGTCGACGGACCAGTGGTGGCCCTGCGGGCGGCGCGGTTCGACGATCCCGACCACGGTCAGGGCGAGCGGCTCGTTGGCGAACAGATCCGGGACGTGGACGACCGAACCGACCTTCAGCAGCAGCGCCTTCGCGGTCTCACGGGTGACGGCGATCTCGCTCGCCCGGCCGGGCTCGGCGCGGGTGGGCAGTCGGCCCTCCCGTACGGTCGCGTGGCGGTCGAGCTCCGGGAGCGTGGTGAGGGTGAACTCCGGGGGTAGGCCGGACGGCTTCGGAAGCCAGGGGTCGAGCCCGGGGATCCGCTTGGTGGTGCGTACGCCGTGCGCGGACTGTGCCAGGTCGACGCGGAGCGGCGCCGGCAGCAGCTCCCGGAGCTCCGTGCTCTTCTTCGCCAGGCGTGACGGGGCGACCTCCGCCGCGCGGGCCTCCCGGGGGAGGTCGGCGGCCGGCTGGGAGGTGATGTCGAGGACCGTCGTGCGCGGGGGCGCGGTCACGATGTCGTGGCGCAGGCCCTCGGTCTCGTACCGGTCGACGGTCCGAAGGAGGGCGGCGGCGAGGAACGCGGTGACCAGGACGAGGAACGCGTACGCCGCCGCCGTCGCCGGAGCGGTCCGCAGCCGGGTCCGTACCCAGGGCGCCACGGCGCGGGCGGGGCGGCCGTCCTTGCGGGGCATGTCGGTCGCCTTCCTCGCGGATGTCTCACGTGCTGTACGGCGCTTCACTGGTCCCCCTGGTGGCGCAGGGTCACGACCGGGTCGGTGCGGCGCAGAGCGATCCCGGCGACGATCAGCAGCGGCAGCGCGGCGACCCCGGCGAGCAGCAGGGCCACGTGGCCGGGCGGGAGTTCGACCAGGACGCCCGGGACCGGCTGCGCGGCCTGCCCGGTCAGCACGATCAGGGGTACGACGGCCCGGGTCAGCACGGTGCCGAGCGCCACGCCGACCAGCAGGCCGATGCCGACCAGCAGGCCCTGTTCGGCCGCGATCAGCCGGGCGAGCTGGCGGCGCGGGGCGCCGAGCGCACGCAACACCGCGAACTCCGCGGACCGTTCACGCGTCGAACCGGCCGCGCTCACCGCGAAGCCGACCGCCGCGAGCGTCGCCGCGGCCACCGCGACCGCCATCAGCGCCGCGTTGGGGCCCGCGCCCAGCGGGTCGCCGAGCAGCTCGGCCGCCGCCTCGTCCCGTACGAGCACCTGCGCCGGGTCCGCGTCGGGCCGGGCGCGCAGGGCGTCGGCGACCTCGTCGGACCGGCCCGGCGCGGTGGTCAGCCACCACTCGGTGGGCGGCAGGGTCGCGGTGGGGTCGGTGGAGAGGAACTGGTTGGCCGCGTGCAGATCGACCAGGAGCGCGCCCCCGTCGTCCGGCGTGGCGGTCGGGGAGCCCGCGGAGACGGTCGTCGCGCCCGGGCCCGTGGTCGGCAGCTCCCGGACCGTGTCCACGACCGTGACGTTCAGCCGCACACCCCCGAGGGACACCTCGACCTGGTCGCCCTCCTTCGCCCCGGCGGCGGAGAGGAAGGTGTCCGTCGCGACGCCGCGCAGCGTCGCGGGCGGCGCCGGGCGCGGGGCGGCGAGCCGCAGACCGTACTCCTCCTCGCCCCACAGGGACCCCAGATCCGACGTCTCGGCCGCGTAGCCGGCCGTGAACCCGACCGTGTAGGGCGTCGCCCCGGCGGAACGCCCGGAGAGCGGGAGCGGGTTCTTCGGTTCGCCGTCCTCGGTCGCCTGGTAGCGGGTGGTCCAGGAGGCGAGGGAGCGCACGGCGTCGACCGGCCGCTCGGCGCCTTGCCCCTGGCGGGCGAGGAGCCCCTCGACCGCGAAGGTCTGCGGCCCGCCGCGCCCTTCGACGACGACTCCGTCGAGCTCCACGCCGGTCAGCGTGAGCGACCCGCCGGATGCCCGCCCGGCCCCCTGGGTGGCCTGCGGGTCCTCGGCTCCCAGGTCGACGGTGAGCCGGTGCCGCTGCCCGTCGGCGGGCAGACGGCCAGCGATCTGACGGTACGGAATCCCGTACGCGTCCTCCACGACGACCGTCACCTGTACCGGTTCCGTGCCGGCGGGCGCCGTACGGCGCAGGTCGAGGGCCAGGCCGCGGCTGCCCTCCGGCAGCGCGATCCCGGGGCGTGGACCGGCCTTCGGCGCCAGCGACGTCAGCAGCTCGCGGGCCGGGGCGTCCGCGAGGTCGTCGCGGAGCTGGAAGCCGTCGGCGGCGTGCCGGATGTCGAGGGCGAGGACGGTCCCGGTGCGGTTGCCCGCGAAGCTGGTCGTGGAGCGGTGCGCGGGGGCGACCGAGCCGACCCCGGGCAGCGCGGTGAACTGCCCGGCCTGGGCCGGGTCGGCGGCGCCGTTGGTCAGGACCCGGACCGCCGTTCCCGTACGGAAGTCGGCCCGGTCCTCCTGCGAACGGTCCCAGGAGGCGCTCTGCCCGATGGCGAGCATGCCCATGGCGACGGCGAGGACGAGCAGCAGCACCGGGCCCGCGCCGCGCAGCGGCCGGCGGCTGAACTGCCAGCCCGCGAGCGCGGCCGGCAGCCCCCGCCCGCTCGCGGCGCGCCGCTCGGCGAGCCGGGCCGTGGGTGGCAGCAGACGCAGGGTCAGGACGGTACCGGCGAGCAGCGCGAGCGCGGGGGCGGCGACCAGGAGGGGATCGATGCCGAGAGCGCCCCCTCGGTCACCGGTGAGCGCCCCGGAACCCTCGCCTCCGGAGCCTGCGGCGCCTCCGGAGCCGCCGGTCTGCCGGTCGAGCTGCCAGTACGCGACCGCCGCGACGACCAGCAGGCCGATGTCCGCCCCGGCCCGGACCGGCGCGGGCAGCGCCGCCGCGCGCTTCCTCCGCAGGCCGACGCCACCGCCGTCCCCGGTGCTCAGCGCGGGCGCCACGACGGCGGCCGCGCAGCACACCGCGACGAGCCCCGCCACCAGCCACACCTGGCCGAGCGGGATGTCGTCGAGCCGGACGCCGAGCGCGCCGAGTGCGGAGCGGTCCGCGAGCAGCCGGGTCAGCGGTCCCGCCAGCAGCGGTGCGAGCACGGCGGCGGGCAGCGCGAGCAGCAGCGCCTCGACGGCGGCGAGCCCGGCGATCCGGCGCCGCGAACCGCCCCGGGCCCGCAGCAGCGCGGTCTCGCCGGACCGCTCGGAGCTGAGCAGCCGGGCGACGAGCAGCAGGGCGTACGCGGCGAGCAGCACCAGCTGCACCGCGACGATCATCAGCGTGGACCGGGAGACCAGCAGGGCCCGCTCGGTCTGTGCCAGGACCGTCGGCAGCGAGGTGCGCGCGGTGACGGTCGTGCCGAACGGCGCCGCGTCGGTGATCAGTGCCTTCGGCTCGGTCGAGGCGGCGGCGCTCAGCGCGCCGATGCGGTCGGTGGTGACGCCGCTGTGGTCGGCGGAGGCCAGCCAGGACGTCTCGCCCGAGGTGACCTGTCCGGAGGCGAGGACGGCCGGGTCGGCGAGCAGCGGACCGTACGTCGTGAAGACGACGGTCTTCACGCCCCGGCCGCCCGCCGGGTCCAGCTGCCAGTAGAGGTCGCTCGGGTCGACGGGTCGGTAGAGCCCGGTGACCCGGGCCCGCACCGGCTTCCCGCCGAGCCGGTCGGTGAGGTCGAGGACGGCGCCGGGCTCGATCCGCAGCCGCTTCGCGGCCTCCTCCGGTACGGCCACCTCGATGGAGGGGGCCGGTGTGGTGGCTTCTCCGCCACGGCCCGGCCAGGCGCCCTTGACGAGCGCGAGCCGCGAACGGTCGAGGGCCGCGACAAGGGTGAGGTCCGGCTCGCCCAGGCGCGCGGCCGGGCTCTGCAGCGCGCGGGGGAGCGCGTACGGGCCCGAGCGCTGCAGCTTCCGTACGCTCACCGGCAGCCCGTCGAAGGTCCGGTCGGCCGCCGCGCGCACGGCGGCGTCGGCGCTCGCCTGCTTGTCCACCGGCACCTGACCGGCGACGACGAGCGCGGCGGCGGGCGCGGCCCGGCCTTGAAGCGTCCCCTGGAGTGCGGCGTTGCCGATGGAGCCCGAGAAGGCGGCGAGGGCCGCGAGGACCGAGGTGGTCAGCAGGACGGCCAGCAGCGCCGCGGCGAGCAGCAACCGGTGCGCCCTGAGACGCAGCAGTACGAAACCGGTCACGCATCCCCCTGAGCCCGCCGAACGTTCGTCCGATGCTTCCAGAGGGCACGTGCCTCTGGAAACCGCTTGCACGGGGTCCTTGACTGGATCGTGACCGTTATCCGGGCCTCAGGCTCCGGAATGCGTCACTCCGCGGTGTTCACCATGGAGGCCGCCGCGTACGTGAGGTACTTCCACAGCTGGCTCTCGTGCTCGGGGGCGAGCCCGAGCTCGTCCACCGCCGCGCGCATGTGCTTCAGCCAGGCGTCGTGCGCCGCCCGGTCGACCTGGAACGGTGAGTGGCGCATCCGCAGCCGGGGGTGCCCGCGGTGGTCGCTGTACGTGCGGGGGCCGCCCCAGTACTGGATCAGGAAGAGCACGAGACGCTCCTCCGCCGGTCCGAGGTCCTCCTCCGGGTACATCGGGCGCAGCAGGGGGTCCTCCGCGACTCCCTGGTAGAAGCGGCGGACGAGACGCCGGAAGGTCTCCTCTCCACCCACCTGCTCGTAGAAGGTCTGCTCCTGAAGTGTGCCGCGCGGAATCTCCATCACCGTTCCATCGTCTCAGATGCTCCGGCCGAGGACCGGAGGTCTAGGACCACTGGTCCGTCCGCCCACCCGGCCGCGGCCGGGTGGGCGGACGTTCGCCTCCCCGCCGTCCGCGCAGGACAGTGGAGGCATGGGCGCTCAGCGGGACGAGTACGCCGAGGACGGCGCGCGGGCGCGACGGGCACTCGTGCGGGAGATCGAGGCGTACGGCGCACTCCGCGACCCCGCCTGGCGCGCCGCCTTCTCCGAGGTCCCCCGACACCTGTTCGTCCCCTCCTACTACGTCTCGGGGGCCTGCGGCTACGAACGCCTCTGGTCCGGCGACCCCGACCCCGCCCGCCGCGCCCGCTGGCTGCGCGGGGCCTACCGGGACGTACCGCTGGCCACCCGGGTACGGGACGGGGAGCTGGTCACCTCCTCCAGCCAGCCCTCGCTGATGGCCCAGATGCTGGAGGCCCTGGACGTACGCGACGGACACGACGTCCTGGAGATCGGCGCCGGCACCGGCTACAACGCCGCGCTGCTCAGCCACCGGCTCGGCGCGCGGCACGTCACCACCGTCGACATCGACGAGGAGATCACCGAGTCCGCCCGCGTCCATCTCGCCACCGCCGGACACCGGCCCACCGTGCTCACCGGCGACGGAGCCCGGGGCTGCCCCGAACGCGCCCCCTTCGACCGGATCATCGCGACGTGCACCCTCCCGTCGGTCCCGTACACCTGGCTCGCCCAGTGCCGCCCCGACGCCCTCGTCCTCGCCCCGCTCTCCACCGGACTGCTCCTGCTGCGGGTCGCCGACGAGGCCCACGCCGAGGGGCGCTTCCTGCCCACGTCCGCGTACTTCGTCGCCCTGCGCGGCGGCAACGCCCGCTTCCCGCGTGCCCGGCCGATGGGGCTGCCCCGGCACGTCTTCGACGACGACCGCTTCCAGTTCCTGCGCACGCTGACCGAGGAGAGCCTGGACGTGCGCGAAGCGCTCTCGCTCTGGCAGCGCGAACGGCGGCCGGAACGGGAGCGCTTCGGGGTGACGGTGAGCGGGGGCCGGCAGTGGGCCTGGCTGGACTACCCGGAGGGACCGTACGCCTGGCCCCTGCCCAGCGGCTGACCGGGACATCGGATCCACGATCCCGGATCCAATATCCAGGATTATGGATCCAATGTCCGATATCCCCGGGCTGCGCCGCTATCCGCGCCGGATGGTGATCGTCGTCCAGGCGCCGACGTGTACCCGGTCGCCGTCCTGGAGCTGGACCGGCACGTACGGCTGAATCGGTTCCTCGGCGCCGTTGATCGTCGTTCCGTTGGTGGAGTTCTGGTCCACCACCGCCCACGAACCGTCCGGCTGCTGCACGAGCACGGCGTGCTGGTGCGAGACGCCCGGGTCCTCCGGCGGCACCGACAGGTCGATGTCAGGGGATTCGCCGGTGGAGTGCCGACGGCGGCCGATGCTGACCTGGTTGCCCTGGAGCGGCAGGTGCTGCTCGGGGGAGTACGCGGGCAGGTTCAGGCCCGAGGCCTCCGGGCCGCTGCGATGCATCATCGCCAGGAAGTAGTCGCGGTCCGGCCCGATGTACGCCGACCAGCCCGCGGCGGGCCGCGGCGGCTGGTAATGCTGCTGCGGCATCTGCTGCTGCGGCGGCTGGGCCTGCGGGGGCGCCTGCGGCTGCGAGGGCGGCGGCAGCACCCAGTCGTCGCCACCCGCGGACGGAGCCTGATGCTGCGGCGGCGCGGGAGGCGCGGGCTGTCCCTGCGGCGGCTGGAAGAAGGACTGCGGAGGCGGCGGCGGTCCCTGCGGGAAGCCCTGCGGCGGTTGCCCCTGCGGCGGCTGCTGCTGCACCGGCGGCCGCTGCGGCGGCGCCTGGTGGTGCGTCGGGTCGGCGGAGAGCGGCTCCGCCGGACGGTTCATCTGCGAGGGCCGCGAGCTCTGGTACTCGTACGGATCGGGCTGCGGCTGCTGCTGCGGAGGCTGCGGCGGCTGCGGTTGCGCGGGCCCGGGCGCAGTCTGGAAGCCCGGCGGCAGGTTCAGCCCCGGCGGCGGACTCTGCTGCGGGGAGGGCGGCGCCACCGGCGTGTACGAGGTCGCGGTGTTGGTCAGGAAGTTCCAGCGGCACTCCTCGCAGAACGGGGCCATGGCCTCGCGCGGGGTGCGGCACTGCGGGCAGAGCTCCGCCTGGGCGGTCGCGTTCGGGTCGTAGCCCCCGGGAGCGGGAGCCGGAGCCGGGCCGGGGCCGCCGGGCCCCGGGTAGCCATAGGCGGGCGGCGGCGGGGGAGGCGGCGGTACGGCACCCGCCGGCGCACCCGCCCCGGTCATGCGGTGTCCGCAGACCTCGCACCAGTCGTCGGAGACCGACTGATGTCCGTTCGGGCAGGTCGGCATGTCGGTGCTTCCCCCTCTCGTCGTCCGGCCCCTGGCCGGGCTACTTCTTGACGCGAACCGTCTTGGTGGAGCGGGTTTCGAGAGTCATCTCGTCCGCTTCCGCGACCTTCGCCTTCAAACGCACAGTACCGGTCGCCGCGTCGACGACGTCGACCACCTTCGAAAGCAGTTTCGCCGTGCCCTCGTTGCCGGAGGCGGCCGCCAACTGCACCGCGCGCCCCAGCTTGGCCGTCGCCCCGTCATGGTCGCCGGACTTGCGGGCGTCCAGTCCCTGCTGGATGACCTGCGCCAACTCGGCCTGCCCCGTGTAGTGCGCGACCTGCGGATTGATCGACGTGGACATCGCCATGTCGTCCGTCCACACGGCCCGTACGAGCCCCTGGCCGAGCGTCCTCGGGGTGCCGCCGAGCGGATCGGGGACCATCAGCGAGACCCGGGCGGCGAGCATCTCCTGCCCGATCCCGGCCTGCGGGACCCGCACGCAGACGTGGTAGTCGCGGGACTCGTCGCCCCACGATCCGGTCGGGTAGTCACCGGCGCGCGGCCCCGCCTCCGTGCGGCGCGAGGTCAGTTCCTCGACCGTCGGCGCGACCTGCTTCACAAATCCGATCTCCACCCCGACCGGGGTCCACAGGCGGAGCGCGACGTCCGCGACCTCCTTGCCCATGGCGTTCTCCATCATCGCGGTGAAGTCCGCGGCGAGGCCCTGGGGATCGGCCACGATGTCGGCCGTGCCGAGCAGTGCGGACGCGATTGCGGTGACCTCCTTGACCTCCCAGTCCGTACCGACCCCACGCGCGTCACAGGTGAACCGGCCCGCGCACGCGTCGAGCGCGGCCCGCAGGTCCTCGGGCGACTCGTGTTCGTTGCGGCCGTCGGTGAGCAGGATGCCGTGCCGGATCGCCACCTCGGCCGAGCCGAGCAGCCGGTCCGCGAGGCGCAGCCAGGTGCCGATCGCCGTACCGCCGCCCGCGCTCAGCCGGCGCAGGGCGTCCTTCGCCTGGCCGCGCGTGGCGGGCCCGGCGACGGCGAGCCGGCCGTTGCCGGGGTAGACCTCGTTCGCCACGTGCGTGCCCGCGACGACCGCGAATGACGTGCCGTCGCGCAGGGCGTCGATGGCGGCGGCCGTCGCGTCCCGGGCGCCGCGCATCTTGGTCGGCGGGTAGTCCATGGAACCGGAGCAGTCGACCATGATCACCACAGCCGCGTCGCCACCGGCGGCGGAAGCGCTCAGGGCCGTGCCGCCGCTCGTGCCACCGCCGGTCGAGGTGACCGTGACGATGGCGTTGACCTCCCGGCCGCCCTCGGGCAGGAACTCGTTCTGGTACACGTCCACCGAGAACTGCGGCACGTTCGACTTGGAGAAGTTCGCCATGGGTTGAGGCTCCTCGACAGACAAGCGTGAGACGGACAGGGGGTGGCGGCCGCTCAGGCCGATCCTGCCCCTTGCGGAAAGAGGGCGAACGGCAGCAGCGCCACTGTTACGTTGTCGTGGCCCCCGCCGTCCAAGGCGTGGCCGACCAGCACCTGGGCGCCGTGCAGGGGCCGCCCGGCGGCGTCCGCCGGCACGACGCGGGCCATCTCGTCGGCGGCCTCGGCGTAGTTCCAGAGCCCGTCGGTGCAGACCACGACCACCCCGGGGCGGTCGGGCTTGAACGCGGCGGTGTGCGGCTCCAGTTCGTACGCGTCGGCGCCGAGCCAGCCGGTGATGGCGTGGGCGCGCTCGTCGGCGTACGCCTCCGCCTCGTTCATCAGGCCCGCCGCGACCATCTGGGCGGCCCAGGAGTCGTCCTGGGTGAGCCGCGCGGGCGGCGAGGTGCGGTCGTCCGGCACCCAGTAGGCCCGGCTGTCGCCGACCCAGCCGACGATCAGCAGTCCGTCGGCGACGACCGCGCCGACGATGGTGCAGGCCGGCGCGTTCTGGTGGCGGTGCGGGTCGTGGTCGGCGCCGTCCTGGCCGGGCTCCTCGGCCAGGGAGTTGACGGCCTCGGCCGCGGCGACGATCGCCTCGTGCATGGCCTGCTGCGGGTGCGTGCCGCGCGGCAGTGCGGTGAGCAGCGACTGCCCGGCCGCCGCCGCGGCGGCGGCCGAGGCCTCGTCGGGGCGGGTCGCCGAGGAGACGCCGTCACAGACGATCGCCAGGGTGGCGGGGGAGCCGTCGGGCAGGGCGGTGGCCGAGACCGCGAACGCGTCCTCGTTGCGGTGGTGGCGCAGGCCCCGGTCACTGACGGCCGCGACCGAGGAGAGCTCCTCCTCCATGTGGTCGCGCTCGCGCGGCTGGGCGTGCCCGCAGTTCTCGCAGTACCCGTCGGGGTCGACGGCGCCGGACCGGCAGGCGACGCACAGCTTGGTCCCGGCGGGCGGGGTGGTGGCCTGGGGGACGGTGGCGGCCCGGGGGTCGGGCGCGGCGAGCGTGAAGTCCCCTTCGGCTGCCTGCTGTCCGGCAGCGGTGGCATCGGGCAGGCCGTCCGTGCGGACCGGCACCGTCGGCAGGTCGCGGCCGCCCGAGTCGGTGCCCGGGAGGTCGCCCGGGTGCTGGGTCGCCGTGGAGAGGGAGTTCGGGTCACGTACCGGTGGCTCGGGCCAGTTCACGGGCGTACCGACGGCGATGGTCGGACGGTCCGGCTCCGGGGCCGCCGCCGGTACGGCCGAGAGGTCGTACCCGCACGCCCCGCAGAACCGGTCGTTCGTCTCCACCGGCTCCGCGCAGCCCGGGCAGCCGGAGAGTTCATGCTGGGGCAACTGGGACATCCTCACACCCACGTCCGGGGGCGGAAACGGTTGGCCCGCTCCACCAGTTCGATCCTCTCCTCGCCCCGCTGCGCGAGCCGGGCGAGCACCCGGTACGAGCGTTCGAGGCCGAAGCGCAGCCCGCGCTCGTCCAGTTCGCTGCCGAGCAGCCGCGCTCCGGCCGGAGCCGCTCCGGGACTACCGGAGAGTACCCAGTCCAGCGCCGAGCCGAGGACCTCCGTCGACAGCCGTTCCCGGCGCACCGCGTCCAGACCGAGGTCCTGCAGCGCGGAGACCTGCGCGGCGGCCGCCGTCAGGTCCGCGCCGAGCGCCTCGTGCGCCGCCCGCCGGCGCAGCCGCGCCCGTACGGCCGCGACCCGGGCGGCGGTGTAGTGGATGGATGCCTCCGGTACGGACTCCAGGGTGCGTACGGCTCCGGTACGGTCGCCGGCCGCGAGCCGGACCCGGGCGAGCCCGAACGCGGCGCTCACATGGCTCGGGTCGGTCGCCCACACCAGGCGGTAGTACTCGGCCGCGTTGTCCAGCTGGCCGAGGACCTCGGCGCAGATGCCGAGGGCCAGCTTGGGCGCGGGCTCACCGGGGAACGCGTCGTAGACAGCGTCGAACGACAGCGCCGCGTTCTCGTGGTCGCCGGTCACCAGCGAGGTCACGCCCCGGTACCAGACGACCCGCCAGTCGTCCGGGTACCGCTCTTCCAGCGTGGTCAGCGCCAGGCCGGCGGCGCCCAGGTCGGCCATCTCCAGGCGGGCCCGCAGCTCGCGCAGCCGCAGCTCCACGGAGGGCGCGGGCGCGGTGTGCAGGGCGCTGATCAGCTCGGCCGGCGCGGAGGCCATCAGACCGGCGAGGAAGCCCGCGTTGGGATCCCCCGGGTCCACGCGCGGCACGGGCAGGGCGAGCGCGGCGGCCGGCCCGTCGAGCGGCGCGAGGAAGGGCCCGTCCGGTACGGGTACGACCCCGCCCTGCGGAGGAATCGGAACAACCCCGCCCGGCGCGGAAGACGGCACGCCACCGCCCGGCGCGGAAGCGGGCACGCCACCGCCCGGCGCGGAAACCGGTACCGGAACCGCCCCACCGGCGGCCCCGCCGACTCTCTGCGGGGGCAGAGCGACCGACCCGCCCTGCCCGGCGGGCGGAGCGGCCGCGCGCCGTCCCCGACGTGTCTCCCGCGCCCCCAGGGCCGAGACGTCCCCCGTCAGCTCCGTGAACAACACCGTGTCCGTGACCCGCAGTTCCATCCCGAACAGCGTCGACAGCGCCGGGCGCGGGCGGCCCGTCTGGAGGGCGACGACCTCGCGCAGGACGCCCGTCAGCTGCTCCGCCATCTCCTGCGCGGAGGCGAACCGGCGGGCCGGGTCGGGGTCCGTCGCGCGGACCAGGAAACGGTAGAAGGACTCGTACGTCCGCAGGACCTCGATGTTCTCCGGGTCGGGCAGCGAGTCGACGAAGACGTTCGTGTAGCCCTGGAAGTCGAAGGTCAGCACGGCGAGCGTGCGCGCCACCGTGTACAGGTCGCTCGCCACCGACGGGCCGACCTCGGCCACCTCGGGCGCCTGGTACCCCACCGTGCCGTAGATCGCGGACTCGTCGTCGTCCATCCGCCGGACGGCGCCCATGTCGATCAGCTTGAGCTGGTCCTCGGTCTGGATCGCGTTGTCGACCTTGAAGTCGCAGTACAGCAGGTTCCGGCTGTGCAGGTGACCGAGCGCCTCCAGGGCCTCGATCCCGTACGCGCAGGCCTGCTCCACCGGCAGCGGATCGCGCCGGCCGTCCGGACTCCGGCGGTCGTTGGCGATCTCCTTGAGCGACTTGCCGCCGACGTACTCCATGACGATGTAGCCGTCGAGGGAGCCGGTGCGGGCGTCGAGGTGCTCGACGAAGTTGTAGATCCGGACGATGTTGGAGTGCTCGATCTCGGCGAGGAAGCGCCGCTCCGAGATCGCCGCCGCCATCGCGTCCTGGTCGCCGGTGTCGAGGAGGCCCTTGAGGACCACCCAGCGGTCCGAGACCGCCCGGTCGACGGCGAGGTAGATCCAGCCGAGGCCGCCGTGCGCGAGACAGCCCGCGACCTCGTACTGCCCGTGCACGATGTCCCCGCCGCGCAGCTTGGGCACGAAGGAGTACGGGTGGCCGCACTTGGTGCAGAACCCTTCCGTACGGCCCGGCCGGTCACCGCGCGAACGGCCCACCGGGGCGCCGCAGTCCGAGCGCGAGCAGAATCGCTTCCGCTCGGGTACCTCGGGCTTCTCCATCACCGCCGCGCGCGGGTCGGGGCGCGGCACCTCCGGGATCGCCACCAAGCCCGCGCCCAGCCGGTTCCGACCGGACTGCGCCGCCGACGAGCCGGAGCTGCGCACCGACACCGAACGGCCGCTGGTCCCGCCCGACAGCGAGCGCGACAGACGGCCGGAGACCGAACGGCGCGAGGTCGAGGAACGCGAGGAGCGCGAGGAGGACCGGGACGAGGCGCCCGAACCGGAGCGCGACGAACCGGAGCCCGTCGAACCGGTCCCCGACCCGCCCTTGCCCGCCACCGCCACCCCGGTCGGCGTGGACTGCAGCAGACCGCCGGGCGTGACGACGGGAGCGAGCCCGCAGGTGCCGCAGTACAGCTCGCCGCCGCCCATGTCCTCGTACGAACCCTCGCAGGAGGGACGCTGACAGCTGCCCACCACGGCCTCCCCGCTCACGACGGACTCCCCGCTCACCACTGACTCCCTCGGGCATCTCTCGGGCCGGACAGCACCTCGGCCGCCGCCTGCTGGTAGCGCAGCACCGCCTGCTCGGCGACCCGCAGGTCACAGGGCGCGCTCCACAGCATCCGGCGCGCCGCGTCGTACCGCTCGATCAGCAGCGGGTCCTCGGCCGCGCCGAGCCGGGCCACCTTCGCCTTGTACGCGTCGAGCCGGCCGCGCAGCTCGGCGCGGACCGCGAGCGGCGCGGTGACGGCGGTCAAGGACGCGCGGGCGCGCTGCAGTTCGTCCTCCGCCTCCTGCTCCAGGGAGTCCAGAAGCGGCGAGAGCCGGTGCCACTGCGCGTGCCTGCGGTACTCGGCGGCCGTCACCAGACGCTCCTGCAGGACCGTCGGCGGGCCGCTCACGGCGGGCACCTCGGAGGCGGCGATCTTGGCGAGCACCTCGCCGCGCGCCACCCGCGCCTCGGCGAGCGTCCGGTCGGCACGCGAGAGGACGTCCCGCAGCCGCAGCAGCCGCTCCTCGGAGTCCTGCCGGACCGCCAGGACCGCCTCGATCTCCCGCCGGATGTCCTCCAGGGCGCGCGCCGCCCGGTCGTACCGCTCGGTGTCCGGCCGTCCTCCGCCCGGCGCCGAACTCCCGGCGGCGGGCCGCCAGAACGCCAGCGGGTCGGTGACGACCTGGGACCGCAGCGCGGTCAGCTCGGCCGTGATCGCCTCCAGCTCGTCACCCGCCGGATGCTCACCCGGCCTGACCCCGACCGAGTGCGCGAGCGACCGCGTCCGCCCGAGCTCGGCGGCGAGGAGGTCTATCCGCGCGGGCAGCGCGGACCAGACGGCGTCGGCCGTCACGACCATGTCGAGCGAGGACGCGTACAGCTCGTTCATACGGTCGACCAGCGCCTCCAGCGTGAACCGCTCGGAGAGCCTGGCGGGACCGGTCGCGCCCTGCCCGGCGGGCTGCTGCGCGCCGCCCGCGACGAGCACGCTCTCGCCGCGCAGCCGCTCGGTCAGCTCCACCAGGTCGTCGCGGCTGGCCCAGCGCCGCCGCGCCCGCAGCTCACGGGCGTCGCGCAGGGCGCTGGTGTACGCCTCGAAGTACGTCCAGAGCAGCGTGATCGTGCGCTCGGTGGACTCCCAGCGGTCCCGGGTGACCCCGGTCAGCTCGGCGCCTTCGAGCAGCCTGCGGCCCGCGTGGTCCTGGAGCGCAAGCAGCGAGTCCTCGATCGCCTTGTGCTCCGCGCCGAGCCGCCCCAGCGCACGGTCCACCTCGTCCCGGTCCATCACCGGCCCGGGGGTGCCCGCGACGCCCATCGATCACCTCTCGCTCTACTTGTACAGGGGTGCGGGCGGCCCGGATATCCCGGGCAGGTCCGCCTTCAGCCACGCGTCGTACGCCGCCTGCCAGGCGCCCTTGCGGTACTCGACGAGGACCTGGTTGACCCGGCGGACCAGGTCGTCGTTGCCGAGCTTGGCGGCGACTCCGTAGAACTCGGTGGTGAACGGCTTGCCCTTGAGTTCGACGGCCGGGTCCTGGGCGGCCTGGCCGGCCGCCAGCGCGTTGTCCGTGACGACGGCGTCGACCTCGCCCATCTGGAGCCGGGCGAGGCAGTCCAGCTGGTTCGGGACGGTGAACTGGTCCCTGTCCTCCTTGGTGCCGTCGCCCTCGTCCTTGAACGTGGCGCCGAAGGAGTTGCTCTCCAGGGCCTCGTACGCGGTGGAGCCCTCCGCCGTGCAGACCCGCTTCCCGGCGAGGGAGGAGTCGTACCCGGTGATCGAGTCGTCGTCCTTGGGCGCCAGGACCTGCTGGCCCGCCTGGAAGTAGGCGGTGGAGAAGGCCACCTGCTGGATCCGCTTGCAGTTGATCGTCATCGTGCGGACGACGAGATCGACCTTGCCGGAGTCCAGGGCCGCGATCCGCTGGTTGGTCGGGATCGTGCGGTAGATGATCGCGTCCTCGCTGCCCAGCAGATCCTTGGCGATCGCCTTGGCCAGCGCGATGTCGAACCCTTCCAGCTGCCTGCTCTCGGGGTTGAAGTACCCCCAGTTGTAGCTGTTCTGGTCGACGCCGACGACGAGCTTGCCGCGCGCCTTGATCGCCTGGACCGACGGGCCGTCCTGGGTGTCGGGAGTGAGCGAGGCCTCCGGGTTCTGGCAGGTGTCCGCCTTGACCTGGACGCCCGTGCCGACACCCGGGCCGGTCACCGCGGGCGCCGCCGCCGGTCCGCTCACCCCGTCGACGAGCGGCAGCAGGGTCAGCGAGGCCGTCAGCCCGCAGGCCACCGCCATCGCGGCCACCCCGCCCCAGCCGCGCAGGCGCGCCAGCGGGCGGCGGCCGCCCAGGAGCCCGGCCGGTCCGCGCTTCCTCGCGCCGTCGACGCCCTTCCGCATCCCGCCCCCTCTCACCGGTACTCCGACAGCCTGCGGTTGATGCCCATGATCGCGCCCGCCGCGCCCAGGACCGCGAGTGCGCCCGCGCCCAACGGGAGGGCCGTCAGCGCGCCCCTGCCGCCCTCGGCGGCCTGCGTGAACTCGCGCTGCTCGTGGTCCAGGGCCTTCTTCAGGGCCGCGTCGACCTGGTCGAAGGACTTCCCCGTCGACTCGTCCGGTGTGGTGCCGGCGTCGTCCGGTCCGACGACGCCGGTGCGCGCGCCTTCGTAGTCGCCCGCGTTGTCCTTCTCCCGAGCGGCCTTGTGCCGCGTCTGCCACTCGGCCGTACGCTCGGCGGCCTCGCTCAGCGGATCGCGCCCGGCGTCGTCGTCGGCCAGCTCACGCGCCTGGGCGAGTGAGTCCGTCAGCGCCTTCATGCTGCCGGCGTAGTCGGTTTCGTACTTGTCGTTCTTGCCGTCGTCGGTGAGGACCGCGCCCCGTGCGACCAGCGTCAGGTTCTCGTTGGCCCGCGCCTTCAGGGAGCTGATCCGGGCGGTGTTGAGGACCTGGAGCGAGCTCTGCCCGTGCGCGCGGGCGTCGTTCAGCTCGGCGCGGGCGACGGTGTGCGCCGCCGCCAGCCAGAGCAGCACCACGGCGGAGGCGGCCGTCGCGGCCAGCAGCCCGTGGTTGAAGACCCGGTTCGTCCGCGCGTACGTACGGCGCTGGGCCCAGACCAGGACGGCGAGGGCGGCGATCCCGAGGGCCAGCGAGAGGAACGGCCAGCCGCGGGCGTCCTCGTCGTCCTGGGCGAGCCGCGCGGTCTCCGCCTCGTAGAGCCGCTCGGCGGCCGGGAGCAGCTGCGTGGTCATCTGCTGGTTCGCGTACCGCAGATAGGCGCCGCCGAGCGGCAGGCCCTGCCGGTTGGCGGCGCGGGCCCGCTCGATCAGGCCGGTGTAGCGGGGGAGCTGCTCGCTGAGGGTGGTGATCTCGCGGGCCGACTCCGCCGAGCCGTCGGTGCTCGCCGCCGCCTTCACCAGCAGACGGGACGCGGTGCCGATGTCGTCGCGGTACCGCCTCTGGAGGTCGGCGGGGTCCCGCTCCTTGGAGAGGAAGCCGCTGGAGGCGGCCGTGTCGGCGTCGGCGAGCGAGCGGTAGATGGCCGCGGCGTCGGCGCTCAGCGGCTGGCTGCGGCTCACCACGTCGTCGGCGGAGGAGGCCCGGTCGGACACCTCGTAGGCGGTGACGGCCCCGAACGCGACGACCAACAGGGCCAGGACGGCCCCGAGGATCTGGAGCCGGCCCGGCTCGGTCGTGGCGGCGCGGCGCAGCACCGCCCTGGCCTCGTCCCAGGCCCCCCGGCCCTCGGGCTCCGAGGTGGCGGGCGCGTGCGGCGGCAGTGTCGACGTCAACGTGGCCTCCCCCTCGGTCCGACGTTCCCGGCCAGCAGTATGGCCTCAGAGACGCCACCCGCACACCAGGATTGACTGGATCTTGTTCCTATCGTTCCCCATCGCGCACCACCCCCGTGGGCGAATCCCCTGCCATGAATACGCTTTTCGGCCGTGATCGGTTCCCCCGCGAACCCACCCCGAACGGGTGAACGACGACCGGGGCGCCCCCGCGAGAGGGCGCCCCGGTGTCACCACGCCTGTGGGACGTCAGGCGTAGTGGCCTCGCAGCCGTGCCGCGGCCTCCGGCCCGGCCGCCACCGCGTCCAGGGCGAGGAGTGCCGCACCGAGCACCGGCGGGGACGTGACCACCCCGATCACGGCCTTCGGCGCCTTGGCCGCGAGGAGTTCCGCGATCCGGTTGTCCAACTCGGGGTGGCGCGCGGCCAGCACGCTGCCGCCGAGCATCACCGGAGCCTCCTCGTCGAGCAGTCCGAGCCGGCCGAGCGCGACTGTCGACATCGCCGTGACCTCCTCGGCAAGCCGGTGCACCAGCGAGCGGGCGACGGCGTCGCCCTCCGCGCTCGTACGGAACAGCACGGGCGTCAGTTCGTGCCGCCGCTCGTAGGGGATGGTCCCCCGGTGCAGCGCCTCGATCAGCGCGTACATGGTCGGCAGCCCGAAGTGCGCGGGCAGTGTCCGCGCGAGCGCGGTCGGCTCACCCCGGCCGTCCTCGGCGCGGGCCGCGAACCAGAGCGCCTCCTCCGCGAGTCCGCCGCCGCCGCCCCAGTCACCGGAGATCTTCCCGATCGCGGGGAACCGGGCGGTCCGTCCGTCCGGCAGCATGCCGACGCAGTTGATGCCCGCGCCGCAGACCACGGCGACCCCGCGCGGCTCGTCGAGCCCGGCGCGCAGGATGGCGAAGGTGTCGTTGTACACCCGTACCGAGCGGCTCCACCCCCTCGCCTCCAGGGCGGCGGTCAACTCCGCCTCCTCCACCGGGAGGTCGGCGTTGGCGAGGCAGGCGGAGACGTGCGCGAACTCCATCGGGAGGCCACCCTCGGCGGCCGACTCCCAGGCCCGCCCGACGATTTCCGCGACCGCGTCCAGGGCCGCTTCGACGCCGACCACGGGCGGCTGGAACCCGCCGCCACGCGCCGTGCCGAGCACGGTCCCGTCGCCCCGCACGACCGCCACGTCCGTCTTGCTGTTGCCCGCGTCGATCGCCAGGAGCACTCCGCCGAGGTTCACGCCCACGCCAGGTGCTCCCGGTTGTGCGCGATCAGCCGGTCGGTGAGCCCGTCGGCGTACGCGTGCTGCCCGACCAGCGGGTGCGCGAGCAGCGCCTTGAACACCCGGTCCCGGCCGCCGCGCAGGGCAGCCTCCAGGGCCAGGTCCTCGTAGGCCGTCACGTTCGCGATCAGCCCGGCGTACAGCGGGTCGAGCGGGGCGATGGGCAGCGGCACCGGGCCGCCGGGCCCGACCGTCGCCTGCACCTCGATGACGGCGTCGTCGGCGAGGAACGGCAGCGTGCCGTTGTTGTACGTGTTCACCACCTGGTACGGAGATCCACCGCCGCCGAGGAGCGATGCGGCCAGGTCCACGGCCGCCTCCGAGTAGAAGGCGCCGCCGCGCTTGGCGAGCAGGGCCGGCTTCTCGTCGAGCGCCGGGTCGCCGTACATCTCCAGGAGCTCCTTCTCCATCGCCGCGACCTCGGCCGCCCGCGAGGGCTTGGTCCCCAGCTCCCGTACGACCTCGTCGTGCGCGTAGAAGTAGCGCAGGTAGTACGAGGGGACGACGCCGAGGCGGTCCAGCACCGAGGGCGGCAGGTGCAGGTCCTCGGCGATGGCGTCCCCGTGCGCGGCGAGCAGCCGCGGCAGCACGTTCTCGCCCTCCGGCCCGCCGAGTCGGACACCGGTCTCCCACGTCAGGTGGTTGAGCCCGACGTGGTCGAGGTGGACCTCGGACGGGGCCACGTCCAGCAGCTTCGCGAACTTCCGCTGGAAGCCGATGGCCACGTTGCACAGGCCCACGGCCTTGTGGCCGGCCTGGAGCAACGCGCGCGTGACGATGCCGACGGGGTTGGTGAAGTCGATGATCCAGGCGTCCGGGTTGGTGCGCCGGACCCGCTCGGCGATGTCCAGGACCACCGGCACGGTCCGCAGCGCCTTGGCGAGACCGCCGGCACCAGTGGTCTCCTGGCCGACGCAGCCGCACTCCAGCGGCCAGGTCTCGTCCTGGTTCCGGGCTGCCTGGCCACCGACCCGCAGCTGGAGCAGGACGGCGTCCGCGCCCTCCACCCCGGCGTCGAGGTCGGAGGTGGTGACGATCTTCCCGTCGTGGCCCTGCTTGGCGAAGATCCGCCGGGCGAGCCCGCCGACCAGCTCCAGGCGGTCGGCCGCCGGGTCGACGAGGACGAGTTCGGTGAGGGGCAGGGTGTCGCGCAACCGCGCGAATCCGTCGATCAGTTCGGGGGTGTAGGTGGAGCCGCCCCCCACGACAGCGATCCTTGACGCCCGCGGGTTCGGGGGTTGGCCCCCGATCGAATGCAGCATGTCCGTCAGCTAGCCCTTCACTCCGGTCAGTGTGACTCCCTCGACGAATGCCTTCTGAGCGAAGAAGAAGACGAGGATCACGGGGGCCATGACCAGTACGGTCGCGGCCATGGTCAGGTTCCAGTCGGTGTGGTGCGCGCCCTTGAAGGACTCCAGGCCGTAACTGAGCGTGTAGGCCGCCGGGTTCTCCGAGGTGTAGATCTGCGGTCCGAAGTAGTCGTTCCAGCAGTAGAAGAACTGGAACAGCGCCACGGCGGCGATGCCGGGCCTCGCCATCGGGAGCACGACCTTGAGGAGGGTGCGCACCTCGCCGCAGCCGTCCAGCCTCGCGGCCTCGATGTACTCGTCGGGGATCGTCAGCAGGAACTGGCGCAGCAGGAAGATGGCGAAGGCGTCACCGAACGCCATCGGGATGATCAGCGGCCACAGGGTGCCCGAGAGGTCCATCTGCTTCGCCCAGAACAGGTACATCGGAATGATGATCACCTGTGGCGGCAGCATCATCATCGAGATGACGAGCAGCAGCGACAGATGCCGGCCCCGGAAGCGGAACTTGGCGAGCGCGTACGCCACCGGGATCGAGGACACCACCACGAGCGCGGTGCCGAGCCCGGCGTAGAGCAGGGAGTTCTTCCACCAGTCCAGGAAGCCCGGTGTGCGGAAGACCCGGACGTAGTTGTCCCAGTGCCAGGTGTCCGGCGTGAGGTCGCGGGTCAGCGCCTGCTGGTCGCTCATCAGCGAGGTCAGGAAGACGAAGACGAACGGCAGCACGAAGAACAGGGCCGCGGCGATCCCGAGGGAGTGCACGGCGATCCAGTGCAGCAGCGCCTTGCGCCGGGCCGTCCTCGCGGCGGCCCCGGCGGAGGGCGCCTCGCCCACAGGACGTTCGAGAGTGGATACGGAGGAGGACATGGTCAGTCACCCGAGCCGATCAGGCCGCCCCGCCGGCGCATCAGCAGCGCGGTGAAGGCCATGGAGAGGGCGAACAGGACGAGGGCCACGACGCAGGCCGCGCCGTAGTCGAAACGGCCGAAGCCGAGGTTGTAGACCAGCTGCGGCAGGGTCAGCGTCGAGTCGTCCGGGTAACCCGGCTCGAAGGTCTGTCCTGAGCCGCCCATCACGCCGGACGCCACCTTCGCCGCCACGATCGGCTGCGTGTAGTACTGCATCGCGCCGATGATCCCGGTGACGACCGCGAAGAGCACGATCGGCGAGATGTTCGGAAGGGTGACGTAGCGGAAGCGCTGCCAGGCCGAGGCCCCGTCCAGCTCCGCCGCCTCGTACTGCTCCTTCGGCACGTCGAGCAGCGCCGCCATGAAGATGACCATCAGGTCCCCGACGCCCCACACGGCGAGGACGGTCAGGGCCGGCTTGGCCCACGCGGTGTCGTTGAACCACGAGGGCGCGGGGATGCCGACGGCCTCCAAAAGCGAGTTGACCGGTCCCGTGCCCGGGTTGAGCAGGAAGACGAAGGCCAGGGTCGCGGCGACCGGCGGGGCGAGATACGGCAGGTAGAAGAGCGTACGGAAGACTCCGGCACCCAGCTTGATCTTGGTGATGAGCATGCCGATGCCGAGGCCGAAGACCACCCGGCAGGCGACCATGACGACCGCCAGCCAGAGGGTGTTCTGCATCGCCGGCCAGAACTTCGGCAGGTCGGAGAAGACGTACGTCCAGTTGTCCAGGCCCCGCCACGTCGGCGGGTTGAGCCCGTCGTACTTCATCAGCGAGAAGTAGACGGTCGAGACGAGCGGGTACGCGAAGAAGACGCTGAAGCCGATCAGCCAGGGCGACATGAACGCCGCGGTGCGAAGCGCGCCGCGCACGCGCTTCGACCGCAGCGCCGCCTGACGCCCGTCGAGGGTGTCGGAGGACATGAGGTACCGGTCCTGCTCTTACTTCGCCTGGGCGATGTCGCGGTCGACCTGGGCGGCGAGGTCCTCAAGGCCCTTCTTCAGGTCCTTGACCTGGCCCTTCTCGTACTTCTGGGCGAAGTCCTGGAAGGTGTCCTGGTACGTGGAGCCGTTCACCGCGCCGTCGGAGGTCGAGGACTCGGGGTGCTGGGCGATCTGCAGGAAGACCTTGAAGTTGTCGTCGGCCTTCAGCTTCGGCGACTTCAGGGCCTCCAAGGTGGAGGGGACGTTGCCGATGCCGTTGGCGAACTCCACCACGGCCTCGGTGTCCATGGTCATGTACTTGATCAGTTCCCAGGCCGCGTTCTGCTTCTTGCTCTGCGGCGCGATGCCGATGATCGTGCCGGAGAGGTAGCCCTTGCCGTACTCGGCCACCTCGTCGTCGGCGACCGGCAGCGGCGCGACGCCGACCTCGAAGTCGACCTTGGCGTCCTTGATGAAGTTCAGCCGCCACTCGCCGTCCAGCTGCATGGCGACCTGGCCGGTGTGGAAGGGGTGCTTCGCGCCCCACTCGTCACCGAAGGTCGTGCGGTACTTGTCCAGCTTGGCGAACCCGCCCAGGCTGTCGACCAGCGACTTCTGGTACGTCAGCATCTCGGCGAAACCGGGGTCCTTGGCGAAGTTCGACCTGCCGCTCTCGTCGAAGTACGTGTGGTCCCACTGCGACATGTAGTGCGAAGGGACGGTCTCGTAGCCGAGGTAGTTCGGCATGAAGCCGAGCTGCTCGTAGCTGTCGCCCTTCTCCTTGGTCAGCTTCTTCGCCACGGCGCGGAACTCCGACCAGGTCTTCGGCGGGGCGGTGATGCCGGCCGCCTTGAAGGCGTCCTTGTTGTAGTAGAGCCCGTACGCGTCGGAGAGCAGCGGCAGCGAGCAGCGCTTGCCCTCGAACTGGGTGTAGTCCTGCAGGACCTTCGAGAACGTCTTGTCCAGGTCCACCTTGTCCTTCTCCAGGAAGGGCTTCAGGTCCGCGAACGCGCCCGAGTGGCAGAACTTGCCGACGTTGGAGGTGGTGAACGAGGCGGCCACGTCGGGACCGTTCGAACCGCCCGCGCGCAGGGCCTGGCTCAGCTTGTCGTCGTTGATGTTGCCGATGACCTTCACCGTGATGTTCGGGTGGGCCTTCTCGAAGCGGGCGACGTTGTCCTGGATCGCCTTGACCTCGGAGGGCGCCGACCAGCCGTGCCAGAAGGTGATCGTTGTCTTCGCGTTCGGGTCGTCGCTCGCCTTGTTGTCCGCGGCGCCGGTACAGGCCGAGGCGAGAAGGGCGACGGAGGCGGCGGCGGCGAGGGCGACGGCGGCTCTGCGCGTGCGTGCGGGCATGACGAGACTCCCTGTGGCGGACGGGGCGGAGAGACGGGGGTACGGCGGACTGCTGGCGGTTCTCGGGTGGCCGGAGGGGCAGGGGCGCCGGAGGCGGGCGGCCCTACCGGGACGTGTCGAAGACCTCGTCGCGGGTGGTGGCGAGGGCGCTCTCCAGCGCCCCGCGCAGGACGGGGCTCTGGTCGACGCCGCCCAGGACGAGCCTCGGCCGGGAGGCGGCGAGCTCGGCCAGCTCGGACTGGACGCGCTCGCGCAGCGGCTCTCCGCCGGCGACGATCGCATCGCCGGAGAGGACGACGAGTTCGGGGTCGAGTACGGCGACGAGCGAGGCGAGACCGGTGGCGAGGCGCTCGGCGTACTGGTCGAGCAGCGCCGCGTACCGGGGGTCGTCGTGGTGGTGGCCGGCGGCGTGGCTGAGCAGCCGGACCGCGGTGGGGACGTAGGGCTGCTCGGCGGTCTCGATGCCGAGCGACCGGGCGATCCGGGGTACGGCCTGGACACCGGCCAGCTCCTGGAAGCCGCCGGAGTTCGCCTTGGTGACCTGCCGTACGAGCGGGGTGCCGGGCACGGGCAGGAAGCCGACCTCGCCGGCGCCGCCGGTGAAGCCGCGGTGGAGCCGTCCGCCGAGGACGAGGGCGGCGCCGAGGCCCTCCTCGTTCCACAGCAGCACGAAGTTCTCGTGGTCCCGCGCGGCGCCCAGGCGCTGCTCGGCGACGGCCACCAGGTTGACGTCGTTCTCGTACTCGAACGGCATCGGGAGCGCGGCCGCCAGCTCCGTCAGGAGCGTGGGGGAGTGCCAGCCGGGCAGATGCGAGGCGTACCGGAGCCGGCCGGTGGCCGGGTCGAAGGCGCCGGGGGTGCCGATGACCAGGCGGTGCACCTCGGCCCGGGTGATCCCGGCGTCCTTGACGGCGCCGTCGAGGGCGGTGGTGACCTGGCGTACGACGTCGTCCGCCGCGCGCCCCGGGGTGGTGAGCTCGAACGCGCCGACGACCTCGCCGGTGACGTCCGCGACGGCGGCCCGGATCCGCTGCGGGGTCACGTCGAGCCCGGCCGCGTACGCGGCCCGCGCGTTGATCGCGTACAGCTGGGCGCTGGGGCCCGGCCGGCCGGCGGTCGTGCCGGTGGCGACGACCAGCCCGGCGGCCTCCAGCCGGGCGAGGAGCTGGGAGGCGGTGGGCTTGGAGAGGCCGGTGAGGTTCCCGATCCGGGTCCGGGAGAGCGTGCCGTGCTCCAGGAGGAGGTCCAGGGCGGCACGGTCGTTCATGGCCCGCAGCACGCGCGGGGTGCCGGGGGTCCCCGGGCTCGTTCCGGCCATGACGCCGCACCTGCCTTCTGCACTGTTAGGAAAGTTTCCTATTCGGTGGGAGGACGGTAGGGCGGCCGTCACATGAACGTCAATACCCGCGAACGCACGAAGCCCCCGAAGGCAACCAAAGCGTTACCTACGGGGGCTCCGTCCGCGCGGTGCGTTACTTGTTGAGGTCCGGCCTCGGCAGCGGGCTCGCCGCCGCGCCCTGGGGGGAGGTCGGCGAGGCGAAGGCCGAGGGGGCCGCCATGCCGGCCGTCGGGTCCGCCGCGGACTCGTCCGCCTGCGCCGGGAGACCGCCGACGATCCGGATACCGGCCTCGTCCAGGCCGCGCTTGATCCGCCAGCGCAGCTCGCGCTCGACGCCCAGGGCCTTGCCGGGCATGGTCTTCGCCGAGACCCGCACGGTCATGGAGTCGAGGAGCACCTCGGTGAGGCCGAGGATCTCCACCGGACCCCACAGCCGCTCGTTCCACGGCTCTTCCTTCGCCATGGACGCCGTGGCCTCGTCGATCACCGACTTCACCCGGTCCAGGTCCTCCGTCGGGCGGACCGTCACGTCGACCGCCGCCGTCGCCCAGCCCTGACTGAGGTTGCCGATCCGCTTGATCTCGCCGTTGCGGACGTACCAGATCTCGCCGTTGTCGCCGCGCAGCTTCGTCACCCGCAGACCGACCTCGATGACCTCGCCGGAGGCCACGCCCGCGTCGACCGAGTCGCCGACGCCGTACTGGTCCTCAAGGATCATGAAGACACCCGACAGGAAGTCCGTCACCAGGTTCCGCGCGCCGAAGCCGATCGCCACACCGGCGACACCGGCGGAGGCGAGCAGCGGCGCCAGGTCGATCTGGAACGCGCCGAGGATCATCAGCCCCGCCGTGCCCAGGATCACGAACGACGCCACCGAGCGGAGCACCGACCCGATCGCCTCCGAGCGCTGCCGCCGCCGCTCCGCGTTGACCAGCAGCCCGCCGAGCGCGGTGCCCTCCACGGCCTGGGCGGAGCGGTTCATCCGCTCTATCAGCTTCGTCAGGGCACGGCGGATCGCCATCCGCAGCAGCAGGGCGACGACGAGGATGAGCAGGATCCGCAGACCGGTGTTCAGCCAGGTGGACCAGTTCTGCTCCACCCAGCCCGCGGCGTTCGACGCCTTCTCCGCGGCCTCGTCGAGGGTGACGGGGACCTTCTGCGGATCGTCGGCGGTCTGCAGGGCGGACCAGGGCACGAGAAACCTCCAGGCGTGGTGTACGCGAGCATCCACACTAACGGGGCACAAGGTGTGTTCCTGGTGAGCCGTTCGAGGGAGAGACCGACCTCACGCGGGGAAGTACCAGGAGACGATGCCGATGTGGTCGAGAACACTCCCAGCCCGTTACCGGTACGTGGTGGCGTTCCGACCAGGCATGAGGAGAGACTGAGAGCAGTTCGTCCCGGCGCGAGCCACGCGCCGCCGGCGTATTAGGAGGCATCCGTGCCGCATGTCCTGGTCCTCAACGCGTCGTACGAGCCCCTCGGCGTCGTACCGCTCCGCCGCGCGCTCGTCCTCGTCCTCGAGAACAAGGCACTCTGCCTCGAGGAGTCCGGCGCCTTCCTGCACAGCGAGACCCGCGTCATCCCCGCACCCAGTGTGGTCCGGCTGAAGCGGTTCGTGCGGGTCCCCTACCGGGGGCCCGTTCCTCTGACCCGCAGAGCCCTCTTCGCCCGCGACGGCGGGCGTTGCATGTACTGCGGTGGCGTCGCAACCAGCGTCGACCACGTCATTCCGCGCAGCCGCGGGGGCACGCACGCCTGGGAGAACGTCGTGGCGGCCTGCCGCCGCTGCAACCACGTCAAGGCCGACCGCCACCTGCACGACCTGGGCTGGCGGCTGCGCCATCAGCCCGCGCCGCCCAGCGGCCTGGCCTGGCGGATCATCGGGACCGGACACCGGGACCCGCGCTGGCTGCCGTACTTGCAGCCGTACGGCGCGGACGACGTGATGGCCCGGATCGACGCCGTCTCCACCGCCCCCACGGGGGCCGTGAAGACGGGTTGAGCCGGGCCTTCGTCGTCAGGGGCGCCTCGGGGAGGCGCCCCTCCTACGGCTGCCCGGGGCGCTCCGGCTGCTCCGTCCGCTCCGGCGTTGCGGGCGTGGCCGGAGGGGCCACCGCGTACGTCTCCACCGACCAGAGCGAGTAGCCGTACTCCGTCGCCCGCGCGTCGCCCTGGACCCGCAGGAAGCGGGTGTCCGCCGCGTCCATGCGGACGCTCTCGCGCCCGCCCCGGCCGTCGGTGACCGTCGCCGCCGTGCGCCAGGTGCGGCCGTCCGCGGAGACCTGGATGCGGTAGCGGGAGGCGTACGCGTCCTGCCAGTGCAGGACCACCTGTCCTATCCGGGCCGGGCTCGTCAGCTCCAGCTGCCACCAGGCGCCGTCCTCGGCCGGGGACGACCAGCGGGTGGCCGGGTCGCCGTCCAGGGCGGAGACCGCCGGGAAGTCGGGGGTCTCGTCGCCCGAGGAGGAGGCCGTCGCGGTGCGCGCCAGGTCCGGGCCCGCGGTGCGCGGGAACGCGCGGACCGTCAGGACCCGCTCCTCGCCCGCGAAGGAGACCGGCACCTCGTAGGAGCCCGCGGGCACGCCCGGCGCGACCGACACCTGGAGCGGCACCGTCGCGCGCGTGCCGCGCGGAATCCGGGCCTCCTTGGGCAGCCGCACCGAGATGCCCTTCGGCGCCCGCGCCGTCAGCGCCCCGCGCACCTCGTCGGCGGACCGGCCCACCAGCCGGACGTCCACCCGCTGCGCGGAGCCGCCGATCTCGGCGTCCGTCTCGGCGCGGGCCAGCTCCAGTTCGGCGCGCGGCTCGTCCGCGAACCACGGCACGAGGGAGCGCACCCGGGGGGCGCCGTGCCCGTCGGCGTCGTTCCACACGATCCGGACCGCCTCCGCGCGCAGCCCCTTCAGGTCCGTCTGCGTCCAGCCGGTCGGGGAGACCGGGCCGAGCGCACGCCAGCCCTCGCCGGGGACGTACGCCTCCACGCGCGCGGAGTCGCCCGAACCGGGCTCCGTCATCACGGTCACGGTGTCCACGGGCCGTGAGCGGTCCAGGCGCACGGTGTACGCCTCCGGCTCGACGTCCACGTCCAGGTCGGCCGCCCGCCCGGCCCGGCGGTCGCGGTCGGCGCCCGTCCAGGCCGCCGCCTCCGACACCGCCCGCGTGAGGAAGGGGTCGAGGACGCCGGCGCCGACGGTCGCCTCGCTCGCCTGCACCGCCTCGCGCAGGGGCTCCAGCCGCAGCTGGGACTGCCAGGCCGCCGCGCCGTCGCCACGGGCCTGGGCGAGCAGCATGTCGACCGCCGTCTCGCCCGCCAGGCCGTAGCGCGACAGCTGCTCCAGCCAGGGCCGTACCTCGTCGTCCAGGGCACCGTCGGCGGTCGCGGACAGCCGGCGCGGCGCCTCCCGCATCACGGTGAACGCCGCGCGCAGCTCGCGCGCCGCCTTCTCCCGTACCGCCTTGTCGGGGGATGTACGCGTGTTCCAGAACGCGGTCATCAGGGGCTTCAGGTACGCCGACTCGCCCGCCGGGTCGAGGAGTGAGGAGGCGTCGTTTCCGGCCAGCGCCCGCAGCGCCTCACGGGCGGCCGGGTTCGGGCCGGCCAGGTCGTCGACGGCGGCCCGCCAGGACTCCTGGGGTCGGTAGCCCTTCGGGTTCCAGGCGTAGTCGGCGGCGGTGAACAGCGGGATACGGGAGGCCGCCGGCTGCTCCATGGCGTTGGCGAGGAACGCGGCCGAGCCGGCCGCCACGGCCGGCTCGCGGCCCGTCGCGGGGCCGAGGAAGAGCCGGTCCTGGGCGTAGTCGTTGACCGGGTAGTTGTCCATCGTGACCAGGGGGTGGCCCAGCGCGTGGCGGGCGCCGGCCAGTTCGCGCCCGGTGATCGTGCGCGGGACGGCGCCGACGCCGGTCCAGGCGACCTGCACCCGGTCGTCGAGGCCCGCCGCGAGCGCCGTGCGGTACGCGGTGGCGCCGTCCTGGTAGTACTCCGTCGGCATCAGCGTCAGCGGCTCCGCGCCCGGGTGGCAGTCGGCCAGGTGCCGGGCCACCGCGTTCGCCACGCGCGCGTGGGCGGCCGCGCCCGCCTCGGGTCCGCGCCCGAAGGCGCGCCTGTCCTTCGCGCAGTGCCACTCGCTGTAACTGACGTCCTGGAACTGAAGCTGGAAGGAGCGCACCCCGAGGGCCCACATCGCGTCGATCTTGCGCGTGAGCGCCTTCACGTCGTCGTCCGAGGCCAGGCACATGGACTGGGCGGGCGCCACGGCCCAGGCGAGGGTCACGTGGTTGGCGCGGGCCCGCTCGGCGAGCGCGCGGAACTCGGCGCGCTGCTCGGCGGGGTAGGGGTCGCGCCACTGCGTCTGGCGGTAGGGGTCGTCGCCGGGCGCGTAGAGGTACCGGTTCTGCTTGGTGCGGCCCATGAAGTCGAGCTGGGCGAGCCGCTGGTCGTGGCTCCAGGGGCGGCCGTAGAAGCCCTCGGTGAGGCCGCGTACGGCGGTGCCGGGCCAGTCGCGGACGACGACACCGGGGATCCGCCGCGGGTCGCCGCCCTGCTCCCCCTGCCCGGCGATCAGCTGGCGGAGCGTCTGGACGCCGTGGAAGAGCCCGTCCGTGCCGACGCCGTCCAGGGCGACGGTGTCACGGCCCTGGAAACGGCCCGTCGCGAGCCGGTAGCCCCCGCGCGGCAGGTCGTCCCGCTCGGCCACGCGCAGCGCCCGCAGGGCGTCCCGGGAGGCGGCGGAGCCCACGCGGAACACGGTCCCGCCACCCGGCAGGGTCGTGTGGACGGCCCGTACGCCCGACTCCTCGAGCACCTCGCGCAGCGCGGCGACGGCGTACGGGTCGGCGTCCGGGTCCGCGAGCAGCGTCACCTCGGCACCGAGCGGCACGGCCGGACCGCTGACCCGCAGGGACTGCGGGCGCGGCCACACGGACGGCTCCGCCGGACTCTGCGGCACGTCGGGGGTGGTGACGGGGGAGACCGGGGCGGCCTGGGCGGCGCCGGTCAGCCCGCCGCCGAGGAGCCCGCCGATCACCGCGGCGGCCACGGCCGTCGCCGTCCGCTTCCTGCGCCCGAGGTGCACGGGAACTCCTCTCCGTCGCCTGTGACGTGGCCGCTGGGGGCCGCGCGGGGCTACCGGTGGGTCACGAGTGGGTCACGAGCCCACCACCCGCCCGGCGCGGGTGTCAATGCGGGTGGCCGATGTGTCGGGTTTGCCCACCGGGCTTTCGGCGAGGTGGCGTCGTTCACCTCACTCGCGCCGGTAAAACGGGGTGCGGTGGGTAGGGCTTGGTCGTTCCACCTGTCGAGACGAAGCCGGGAGAACCACCGTGACCGTGATCACCCCCCACACCACCGAGATACCCGTACCTAAACAGGGGCCGCTCACCAGCGAGCCGCCCCTCGCCGACGCCGCACCGCTGACCAGCGAGCCGCCGCTCGCCGACGCCCTGCCCCTCACCAGCGAGCCGCCCCTCACCTCGGCGGCCCCGCTCACCAGCGAACCCACCGCCCCGTGGAACACGGGCGGCACGGAGTACCCCGGAGTGTGACCCCGGGCCGCCGGGCCGCCGGTCGCGTCCGCCACCGACCAGACCTCTGGAGTGTGAAGTGACCCTGGCCCGCCTCGCCGCCCTCCATGGCGTCGCCACCGCGTACGAGCCGTCCGCGGGCGTCACCGTCCAGGTGCCCGACGCCACGGTCGTGGCCGTGCTCGCCGCCCTCGACGTCGACGCCGGTACGCCCGAGGCGGTCGACGCCGCACTGGAGGCGGCGCGGCTCGCCGAGCAGGCCCGGCTGCTGCCGCCCACGCTGGTGCGGTGGCAGGACGGCCCCGTCCGCCCGCCCGAGGGCCTTCCGTCCGGCACGCGGCTGCGCGTGACGACCGAGTCGGGCGAGCTGGTGGAGGGGCCCGGCTGGGACGGGCTGCCGCTCGGCGTCCACCGGGTCGAGGCGGTCGCCCCCGACGGGCGCGCCGGCACCGGCACGCTGATCGTCGCCCCGGCGCGCGTGCCCCGGCCCGAGCGGCGGGCCTTCGGGCTGCTCGCCCAGCTGTACTCGGTCCTCTCCACCCGCTCCTGGGGCATGGGCGACCTCGGCGACCTGCGCGAACTCGCCAGCTGGGCGGGCCGGACGCACGGTGCCGGGTTCGTCCAGGTCAATCCGCTGCACGCGGCCGTGCCCGGGGCGCCCACCGACCCGTCCCCGTACCGCCCGTCCTCCCGCCGCTTCCCCGACCCCGTCCATCTGCGGATCGAGGACGTGCCGGAGTACGACTTCGTGGGCCCCCGGTACCGCGACGAGCTGGACGCGATCGGGGCGGACGCCGCCGAGCTGCGCGAACGCGTGCTGCGCAAGGGCGCGTTGATCGACCGGGACGCGGTGTGGGAGGTCAAGCGGCGCGCCCTGGAGCTCGTGGCGACGGTGGAGCTCGGGCCCGGCCGGCGCGCCGAGTACCGCGACTTCCTCGCCGAGCGCGGCCGCGCCCTGGAGGACCACGCCACCTACTGCGCCCTCGCCGAGCGGCACGGGCACCACTGGCGGTCCTGGCCCGAGGAGCTGCGCGACCCGCGCTCGGCCGCCGCGGTCGTCCGCGCCGACGACGAGCTGTCGGCCCGGGTCGACTTCCACTGCCGGTTGGTCTGGCTGACGGACCGCCAGCTGGCCGCCGCGAGCGCGGCCGCGCGGGAGGCCGGGATGGCGGTCGGGATCGTCCACGACCTCGCGGTCGGCGTCCATCCCGACGGCTCCGACGCCTGGGCGCAGCAGGACGCGTTCGCCGCCGGCATGTCGGTCGGCGCCCCGCCGGACGCCTTCAACGCGCGCGGCCAGGACTGGGGTCTGCCGCCGTGGCGCCCCGACGCCCTCGCCGCCTCCGGCTACGCCCCCTACCGCGGTCTCCTGCGGGAGCTCGTGCGGCACGCGGGCGCCCTGCGGATCGACCACGTGATGGGTCTGTTCCGGCTCTGGTGGGTCCCCGAGGGCCTCGAACCCACCGAGGGAACGTATGTCCGTTACGACTCCGAGGCGATGCTCGCCGTCCTCGCCCTGGAGGCCCACCGGGCCGGCGCGGTCGTCATCGGCGAGGACCTCGGCACGGTCGAGCCAGGCGTCCGTGAACAGCTCGCGCGGCGCGGGGTGCTCGGCACGTCCGTGCTCTGGTTCGAACGGGACTGGTCGGGCACGGGCCGCCCGCTGGCCCCCGAGGAGTGGCGCACCGACTGCGTGGCCACGGCCACCACGCACGACCTGCCCTCCACCGCCGCCCGGCTCTCCGGCGACCATGTCACCCTGCGCCACCGGCTCGGGCTGCTCACCGGCGAGCTGGGGCCCGAGCGCGCCCGGGACGCGGCGGAGGTCGGCGACTGGCTGACGTACCTGGAGCGGCTCGGGCTGCTGCCGGAGGGCCCGGGCGACGAGGAGGCCGAGATCCGGGCCGTCCACCGGTTCCTGCTGCGGACGCCGGCCACGATGGTCGGGGTGTGGCTGCCCGACGCGGTGGGGGACCGGCGGCCGCAGAACCTGCCGGGGACCTGGGACCAGTACCCCAACTGGCGGCTGCCGGTGGCGGGCCCGGAGGGCCAGCCGATGACCCTGGAGGAGCTGGCCGCCTCGCCCCGGGCCCACCGCCTGCTCGCGGTGCTCCGATCCCCGGGGGGCGTCCGTACGGCACCCCCGGACGCGCGGGCTGTTTAGGTGTTCGCTACGTTTGCACCGTGGACAAGAAGAACGCCCTGCGCGCCGGTGCTGTCGCGGCCGGTACGACGCTGATGATGCTGCTCATGTCGTCTCCCGCGCTCGCGCTGACCCGCGACGACGGTGACGACCCGGCCCCCAAGCTGAGTGTCGTCGAGACCCTCGGCCTGTACGTCGCCGCGCCGATCGTGCTGTTCCTGGTGATCGCCGGTCTCGTGATGGTGCTCGACAAGTCCAAGAAGGCCTGAGGCCCCATCGCTTCACGAGGGCGCCGCACCGGTACATGAGTACCGGCGCGGCGCCCTCGCGTGTGTCCGGGAGGGCGTCGGGTTCGCCGAGTTCGACGGGCTGTCGCTCGTCGGTCGCGCTGACCGACGGCGGCGAGAAGGGCTCCGACAACACGCGCGGCCTTGAGGGCCCGTTCACACCACCGTCGTCGCGAGGAGCTTGCGCAGCAGCCCCGCCAGCTGCTCCGCCTCCTCGGGCGTGAGCGCGGCCTCCAGCGCCTCCCGCTGCTGCGCGAGACCGGCGCCGACCGCCTGGTCCACCAGCTCCATGCCGCGCTCGCTGAGCGTCACCCGCAGCCCGCGCCGGTCGTTCGGGTCGGGGCTGCGGCTGAGCAGCCCCGCCTTCTCCAGCTTGTCCAGCCGGCCCGTCATCCCACCGGTGGTGATCATCAGCGTCGCGGTGAGCTCGCGCGGCGAGAGGGTGTAGGGCTCGCCCGAGCGGCGCAGGGTCGCCAGCACGTCGAACTCCCCGAGCGACATGCCCCCGTAGGGCGCGTACGCCTTGTCGACGCGGCCGCGCATGGCCGCCGCCAGCCGGTAGATCCGCCCGAAGACGGCCATCGGAAGCGTGTCCAGGTCGGGGCGGACGGCCGCCCACTGGTCGGTGATGGCGTCGACGGCGTCGTGCGCCGGGGCTTCGCTGCTCTCCATGAAGTAAGCATCTCACGAGGAAGCCTCTTGCCGGTAAGTAGCTTACTGCTAAGCTACTTACCAACGAGCTGCTCGGAACGCTCCGGGTCAACGCTTCGAACCACGCTTCGAACCAAGGGGGGACCTCCCATGTCCCGTAAGGCCGCCGTCGTCGCCCTGACCGCGCTCGCCCCGATCTCCTGGGGCTCCACCTACTTCGTCACCACCGAGTTCCTCCCGCCCGACCGGCCGCTCTTCACCGGCCTGATGCGCGCGCTGCCCGCCGGGCTGCTGCTGCTCGCCGTCACCCGCAAGCTGCCGCAGGGCGCGTGGTGGTGGAAGGCCGCGGTCCTCGGGGCGCTCAACATCGGCGCCTTCTTCCCGCTCCTCTTCCTCGCGGCGTACCGGCTGCCCGGCGGGGTCGCGGCGGTCGTCGGCTCCGTCGGTCCGCTCTTCGTCGTCGGCCTGGCCGCGCTCGCCCTCGGCGACCGGCCGACCGTGCGGTCCCTGCTCACCGCCGTCGCCGCCGCCTTCGGCGTCAGCCTCGTCGTCCTGAAGGCGGGCGCCGCCCTCGACCTGGTCGGCGTGCTCGCCGGTCTCCTCTCGGCGCTGTCGATGTCGGCCGGCACCGTCCTCACCAAGCGCTGGGGCAGGCCCGAGGGGGTCGGCGCGCTGGCGCTCACCGGCTGGCAGCTCACCGCGGGCGGCCTGGTCATCCTGCCGATCGCCGCGCTCGTCGAGGGCGCCCCACCGGCCCTGGACTCCACCCATCTCCTCGGCTACGGCTACCTCGCCCTCGGCAACACCGCGATCTCCTACTTCCTCTGGTTCCGCGGCATCGAGCGGCTGAGCGCCTCCTCGGTGACCCTCCTCGGCCCGCTGTCGCCGATCACCGCGGCCGTCGTCGGCTGGGCGGCCCTCGGGCAGGCGCTGGGTCCGGTGCAGCTGATCGGTATGACGATCGCCTTCGGCGCCACCCTGGTGGGCCAGCTGAGCCCCAGGAAAACGTTCAGTTCAACTGAACGAATCACTCGAAAAGTTTCGATGGACCTGGAGGTTTCCTCGGTGCGACGGTAGAGGCCACACCGACAGAAGGGATCACCGTGGCGCTCCTGGACCACGTCCGTACCACCCGCCTCACCGCCGCCGCCCCGCGCACCCTCGCGCGGGGCGCGGGCGTGGGGCTGCTCCTCGCGCTCGTCGCCACGGTCGTCTGGTCCGGCAGCTTCGTCGCCTCCCGCGCCCTGCACGACTCCGTCCCGCCCGTGCAGGCCGCGTTCTGGCGCTGGATCGTCGCGATCCTCGCCGTCGCGCCCTTCGCCGTCCGCGAGACCTGGCGGCAGCGCGCGCTGATCCGCCGTCACCTCGGCTTCGTCACCCTGGCCGCGCTGCTCGGCGTCACCGTCTACAACACCCTGGTCAACCAGGCCGGACTCACCACCTCCGCCGGCAACATGGGCATGATCATGGCCGCCTCCCCGGTCCTCATGGCGGTGTACGAACGGCTCGGCGGCGCCCGGCTCGGTGCCCGCCGGGTGGCCGGCATGCTGATCGCCTGCGCCGGCGTGCTGCTCCTGGTCGGCGACGGCGCCCTGCCCACCCGGCTCACCGCGGGCGACCTGTGGATGCTGGCGGCGGCGGTCAGCTTCGCCTCGTACAGCGCCCTGCTCAAGCGCCGCCCCGCCGAACTGGGCGGCCTGGCCTTCCTCTTCACCACCTTCGTCCTCGGCGCCCTGATGCTGCTCCCGGCCTACGCCGTCAGCCTCGCCACCCAGGGCGGCTTCGACCCCACGGTCGGCACCGTCGGCCCGCTGGTCTACGTCGGCGTCCTCTCCTCCGCCGTCGCCTTCTTCGCCTGGAACAAGGCCATCGCCCTGATCGGCGCGGCCCGCGCCGGAGCCGTCTACTACCTCCAGCCGGTCTGCGTGGCCCTGCTCTCGTACGCCCTCCTCGGCGAGGAACTGGGGATCCTGGGCGGCGCCTGCATGGCCCTCATCCTGGGCGGCGTGGCACTGGCCAGCGCCCGGGGGAGGTGAGCCCCGGTAGGTTGCGCTCCATGACCGAGTGGGACATCAGGAAGCTCCAGATCCTCCGTACCCTCCGTGATCGCGGCACCGTCACCGCGACCGCGGAGGCGCTGCTCATGACCCCCTCGGCCGTCTCCCAGCAGCTCACCAACCTCGCCAAGCAGCTCGGCGTGCAGCTCCTGGAGGCGCAGGGGCGGCGGGTGCGGCTCACCGACGCCGCGCATCTCGTGCTGCGGCACGCCGAGGTCGTCTTCGCCCAACTGGAGCGGGCCGACGCCGAACTGGACGGCTATCTGCGCGGCGAGGCCGGGCAGGTGCGGGTGGCCGCGTTCTCCACCGCCGTGCCCGCGCTCGTCGTCCCCGCCGTGCAGCAGCTCCGCGCCGCCCACCCCGGGCTCGACGTCAAGATCCGCGAGGCCGAGGCGGCGGAGGCGTACGAACTCCTCGGCACCGGCGACGTCGACCTGGCGCTGTCGCTCGCCGCCCACGCCCCCTCCGCGCGCGACCCCAAGTTCAGCCGCGTGCCGCTCCTCGCCGACCCGCTCGACGTCGCCCTGCCCGCCGGGCATCCGCTCGCCGACGCACCCGGCCTCCGGCTCGCCGACCTCTCCGCCGAGCCCTGGATCTTCGGCGGCTCGGGCCCCTGGTCCGAGATCACCACCGCCGCCTGCGAGGCCGCCGGGTTCGTCCCCGAACAGGCCCACAGCGCCGCCGGCTGGACCGCCATCCTCGCCATGGTCGAGGCCGGGATGGGCGTCGCCCTCGTGCCCCGGATGGCCTCCGCCGAGCGGCGCGGTGAGCGGGGGATCGTCATGCGGGTCCTCTCCGCCGACCAGCCGCGCCGCCATGTCGTCGCGGCGGTCCGGCGCGGCGCGGAGGAGGGCCCCGCCGTCGCCCGGGTCCTCGCCGCCCTCCGGCAGGCGGCGGTCCAGCGCGAGACCGTGCAGTAACACCGCTTGATCGTTCAGCTCAGCTGAAAGTATCTGTCGAAAACATTCGATGGACCCGCTCCTGGTCCAGGGCGCACAGTCGGTGCATGAGCTTCGACGAGAACGCCGACCCGCACGCCAACGACGCAGCCCCCTACGGCGGTGGCGACCCGTACGCCGACTACCGCACCGGTGACTTCCCGTTCACCGAGCTGGTCGACCTGGCCGACCGCCGCCTCGGCGCCGGTGTCGTCGCCGCGAACGACGAGTTCTTCGCCGAGCGCGAGAACCTCCTCGTCCGCGAGCGCGCCGTCTTCGACCCGGAGCACTTCGGCCACAAGGGCAAGATCATGGACGGCTGGGAGACCCGCCGCCGCCGTGGCGCCGACGCCGAGAACGTCTTCCCCGCCCCCGAGGACCACGACTGGGCGATCGTCCGCCTCGGCGCCCCCGGCGTGATCCGCGGCATCATCGTCGACACCGCCCACTTCCGCGGCAACTACCCGCAGCGGGTGTCGATCCAGGCCGCCGCCGTGGAAGGCTCGCCCAGCCCCGAGCAGCTGCTCGCCGACGACGTGAAGTGGGAGGAGCTCGTCCCGCCCACGCCCGTGCGCGGCCACGCCGCCAACGGCTTCGAGATCGATGTCGAGCGCCGCTTCACCCACGTCCGGGTCTGCCAGCACCCCGACGGCGGCATCGCGCGACTGCGCGTCCACGGCGAGGTCGTGGCCGACCCGGAGTGGCTGGAGCTGCTCGGCACCCTCGACCTCATCTCCGTACTCAACGGAGGCGTCTACGAGGACGCGTCGGACAAGTTCTACTCCTCGCCGACCCAGATCATCCTGCCTGGCACCTCCCGCAAGATGGACGACGGCTGGGAGAACCGCCGCCGCCGGGTCCGGGGCACCAACGACTGGGTGCGCTTCCGGCTCGCCGCCCAGGGCGCCGTACGGGCCGTCGAGATCGACACCGCCTACCTCAAGGGCAACTCGGCCGGCTGGATCGCGCTCCAGGGCCGCAACGGCGAGAACGGCGAGTGGTTCGAGATCATCCCCCGGACCAAGCTCCAGCCCGACACCCTGCACCGCTTCAAGCTTCCGGCCCAGGCCGTCGTCACCCACGTCCGCCTGGACGCCTTCCCCGACGGCGGTGTCGCCCGGATGCGCCTGCACGGCGCGCTGACGGAGCAGGGCGCGGCCGACCTGCGCGCCCGCCACGCGGCGCTCGGCGGCTGACGGAAGGTTTCCGCCCGGCGGGCGGCCGCGCACCGACGCCCGCCCGCCGAGCGGACTCGAACGGACGAAGGGGCACCTCCGTGGGGGAGGGTGCCCCTTCGTTCTGTCAGCTGTCAGCTGCCTACGCGGCGGCCGCGTCCGCCGCCTGCGCCTTCAGGGCGCGCTCGACGCCCGCCCGGCACTCCGTCACCAGGCGCTTCAGCGCCGGAGCCGGCTTGTTCTCCGCGATCCAGGCGTCCGTGGCGTCCAGGGTCTCCTGCGAGACCTGGATCGTCGGGTACAGCCCGACCACGATCTGCTGGATCATCTCGTGGCTCCGGGTCTCCGAGATGCCCTTGATCGAGGCGAAGTACTTCGCCGTGTACGGAGCGAGCAGCTCACGCTGGTCGGTCTGGACGAAGCCGCCGATCACCGCCTCCTGCACGGCGTTCGCCAGCTTGTCGGACTCCACGACCGACGCCCACGCCTCGGCCTTGGCCGCCTCGGTCGGACGCGCCGCCCGCGCGGTCGCCGCGTGCCGCTCGCCCGCCGCCGTACGGTCCCGCTCCAGCTCGGCCGCGATCTCCTGCTCGTCGAAGACGCCGGTCGCCGCGAGCCGTTGCACGAACGCCCAGCGCAGCTCGGTGTCGACGGCCAGGCCCTCGATCGTCTCGCCGCCCTCCAGAAGGGCCGCGAGCAGGTCCAGCTGCTGCGGCGTCCGGGCCGTCGCGGCGAAGGCCCGCGCCCACGCCAGCTGGTGGTCGCTCGCCGGCTCGGCCGCGCGCAGGTGCGCCAGCGTCGCGTCGGTCCAGCGGGTCAGCCCGGCCTCACGCCACTCCGGCGCCGCGTACAGCTCCAGGGCCGCCTTCACCTGACCCTGCAGCGACTGCACCACACCGATGTCGCTCTCCTTGGCGATGCCGGAGAGGACCAGGTCCAGGTAGTCGCGCGTCGCCAGCTCGCCGTCGCGGGTCATGTCCCAGGCAGCGGACCAGCACAGCGCGCGCGGCAGCGACTCGGCGAAGTCCCCGAGGTGCGCGGTCACGTTCTTCAGCGACACCTCGTCGAGCCGGACCTTGGCGTACGACAGGTCGTCGTCGTTGAGCAGGACGACCGCCGGACGGGCCTTGCCCGCCAGCTGCGGTACGGCGGTCAGCTCGGCCGCCTCGATGTCCAGCTCGAGACGGTCGGTGCGGACCAGCCTGCCCGTCGCGTCCAGGTCGTAGAAGCCGATCGCGATCCGGTGCGGACGGAGCGTCGACTCGCCCTTGGCGCCGACGGGCAGCGCCGGGGCCTCCTGCTTGACCGCGAAGGAGGTGATGGCACCGTTCTCGTCGGTCTCGATCTCCGGGCGGAGGATGTTGATGCCGGCCGTCTCCAGCCACAGCTTCGACCAGGCCTTCAGGTCACGGCCGGAGGTCTCCTCCAGCGCGCCGAGCAGGTCGGTGAGCCGCGTGTTGCCGAAGGCGTGCGCCTTGAAGTACGCCTGGACGCCCTTGAAGAACTCGTCCTGGCCGACGTAGGCCACCAGCTGCTTGAGGACCGAGGCGCCCTTGGCGTAGGTGATGCCGTCGAAGTTGACCAGCACGTCCTCGAGATCGTTGATCTCGGCCATGATCGGGTGCGTGGACGGCAGCTGGTCCTGGCGGTACGCCCAGGTCTTCTCCGCGTTGGCGAAGGTCGTCCAGGCGTTCGGCCAGCGGGTGCCCGGCACGGAGGCCTGGCAGGCGACCGAGGTGAAGGTCGCGAACGACTCGTTCAGCCACAGGTCGTTCCACCACTCCATGGTGACCAGGTCGCCGAACCACATGTGCGCGAGCTCGTGCAGGATCGTCTCGGCCCGGCGCTCGTACGCCGCGTCCGTCACCTTCGAGCGGAAGACGTACTGGTCGCGGATGGTGACCGCGCCCGCGTTCTCCATCGCGCCCGCGTTGAACTCCGGCACGAAGAGCTGGTCGTACTTGGCGAAGGGATAGTCGTACGCGAACTTCTCCTGGAACCAGTCGAAGCCCTGGCGCGTGACGTCGAAGATGTGGTCCGCGTCAAGGTACTCGGCCAGCGAGGGACGGCAGTAGATGCCGAGCGGGACGGTCTGCCCGTCCTTCTCGTAGGTCGAGTGCACCGAGTGGTACGGGCCGGCGATCAGCGCCGTGATGTACGTGGAGATCCGGGGGGTGGGCTCGAAGACCCACACGTCGTCCTTGGGCTCCGGCGTCGGCGAGTTGGAGATCACCGTCCAGCCGCTCGGCGCCTTCACGGTGAACTGGAAGATCGCCTTCAGGTCCGGCTGCTCGAAGGAGGCGAAGACGCGGCGGGCGTCCGGCACCTCGAACTGGGTGTACAGGTACGCCTGCTCGTCGACCGGGTCGACGAAGCGGTGCAGACCCTCACCGGTGTTGGTGTACGCGCAGTCGGCGACGACCCTCAGCTCGTTGGCGCCCTGCTTCAGGTGCTTCAGGGCGATCCGCGAGTCCCGGAAGACGGCCGCGACGTCCAGCGCGTGGCCGTTGAGCACCGCCTCGTGCACGGCCGGGGCGACGAGGTCGATGAAGGTCTCGGCGTTCGCCTCGGCGGAATCGAAGCGGACGGTGGTGACGGACCGGTAGGTGCCGCCCTCCTGCGCACCGGAGAGGTCCAGTTCGACCTCGTACGCGTCCACGGTGAGCAGCTTCGCCCGCTGCTGCGCCTCTTCGCGGGTCAGGTTTGTGCCAGGCACCCGGTCAACTCCTCGGTTTCGTGACGTTTGGGCCATCCTTCCACGCCGTACCTCAGCGCCGCACCGCACATTTCCACGGGCCGTCGCCGCTGATCCGCAGCAGCCCGGGACCGGGTACGGGGGCGCTGACGCGGACCTCGCCGATCTCGTCGACGAGCAGTTCCTGGTCCTCCGCGTCGTACTGCGGCTCCTTCGGCGGGGTGTGCTGGTGGACGGTGAAGGGGGACTCGCCGTGGTGCAGGAAGTCGAGGACACCGGGCGGCCCGTCGTAGACGACGAGGTCGTGGGCGTGGCCCTCGATGTGGCTGTCGAAGTGACGGGCGTGGGTGAGGGGCAGGACCCGCAGGGTCCATGGGGTGTCCGCCTCGACCCGCAGCGTCAGCGGCCGGTCCGGCGGGACGAGGGCGACGGTACGGGCCCGGACGTCGTCCTCGTACGCCATGAGCAGGAAGCCCTCGGCGCGGCCGCGGGCGTCGCAGGACTCGATGGTGGTGGAGATCGAGTGGTACGACTCGATCTCGAGCAGCGCCCAGCCCGGGGGGATCGCCGGATCGCAGTGCACGGTCTCCTTGCCGCGCCCCTGGTGGACGGAGGGCCGGAAGGAGGGGGAGAACCGGTCGGCGACGAGGGCGCCGTAGGACGGTGCGGGAGGCGAGGGAGGGGGCGGTACGTGACCCGGGCCACGGATCGGGGCGGACGGGGGCACGTATCCCGGGCCGGGGATAGGGGCGGGCGGCGGCTCGACAACGATGCCGAAATCCGTCGCGAGCCCCGCGAGACCGGAGGCGTACCCCTGCCCCACCGCGCGGAACCGCCAGCCGCCCTCCCGCCGGTAGAACTCGCCGAGGACGAACGCCGTCTCGCTCGTCGCGTCCTTGATCGCGACGTACGCGACCGGCGCGCCCGTCGGATCGGTGACCTGGAGGTCCACGCCGGGTACCCGCCCGAAAGCCCCGCCGTCCGCCGAGGCGGCGACCACGATCCGCCCGATCGCGGGCTCCACGCGCGCGAGGTCCAGCCACAGCCAGTCCGCCGCCGTGCTCCCGGGGGCCCCCGGCGCCGACTTCCCCAGGTGCCGTACCGCGCCGGAAGGGTGCGCGACGTGGTGGTAGAAGACGAGGTCCCCGTCCCCGCGCACCCGCCCGCCACCGTCGAGCAGCAGGGCGGAGACGTCCACGTCGGGCGCGCCGGGAACGGTCCGCCAGGCGACGGCGACCTGGAGGGCCTCGGTGGGGACCGGGGCGTCGGCGCCCTGGGACAGCTGGGTCATGCTCGGATCCTGTCACCCGGAGGCCCGGCGTCGAACGCGTTGACCGAATACTGTCGGACCGTGGCCACGGGACGCCGAAGGGGCGGCCGCCCTCCCGGACCGCCGCCCCTTCCCGTACGCGAGGGCGTCAGCCCTTCAGCTCCGCCGCGACCAGCTCCGCGATCTGCACCGCGTTCAGCGCGGCGCCCTTGCGCAGGTTGTCGTTGGAGAGGAAGAGCGCCAGACCGTTGTCCACGGTCTCGTCCACCCGGATGCGGCCCACGTACGACGCGTCCTTGCCGGCCGCCTGGAGCGGGGTCGGGATCTCGGAGAGCTCGACGCCCTCGGCGTCCTTGAGCAGCTCGTACGCGCGCTCGACGCTGATCGGACGCTCGAAACGCACGTTGACCTGGAGCGAGTGGCCGGAGAAGACCGGGACGCGCACACAGGTGCCGGAGACCTTCAGCTCGGGGATCTCCAGGATCTTGCGGGACTCGTTGCGGAGCTTCTGCTCCTCGTCGGTCTCGAACGTGCCGTCGTCGACGATCGAACCGGCCAGCGGGACGACGTTGAAGGCGATCGGACGCTTGTAGACGGCCGGCTCGGGGAACTCCACGGCCTCACCGTCGAACGCCAGCTGGTCGGCGTTCTCGGCCACGGCGCACGCCTGGGTGCGCAGCTCCGCCACGCCGGCGACACCCGAGCCGGAGACGGCCTGGTAGGTCGTGGCGACGAGCGCGGTCAGGCCGGCCTCCTGGTGGAGCGGCTTGAGGACCGGCATCGCGGCCATCGTGGTGCAGTTCGGGTTGGCGATGATGCCCTTGGGGCGGTCCTTGATCGCGTGCGGGTTGACCTCGGACACGACGAGGGGGACCTCGGGGTCGCGGCGCCAGGCGGAGGAGTTGTCGATCACGACGGCGCCCTGGGAGGCGACCTTCTCGGCGAGGGCCTTGGAGGTGGCGCCACCGGCGGAGAACAGGACGATGTCGAGACCGGTGTAGTCGGCCGTGGAGGCGTCCTCGACCGTGATCCCGTCCACGACGGTGCCGGCGGAGCGGGCGGAGGCGAAGAGCCGCAGCTCCTCGACAGGGAACTTCCGCTCGGCCAGGATCCTGCGCATGACTGTGCCGACCTGACCGGTGGCTCCGACGATTCCGACCTTCACGGGGACTCCTCCGTACGTTTGTGCAGGCTGCTGCATCCATGATGCGTATGTCCGGGCCCGCCTTGTCCAATCCATTGTCCGAGGACCGGGACGCGAAAGGGGCGGGCACCGGTTTCGGCGCCCGCCCCTCACTGGTCCTGCGGTGTTACGGAGTGACCTTGCCGATCACGACGCTGCCGGCGCCCGCGGCCGTGCCGCGCGCGTTCAGCAGCTGGACCTCGCCGAAGAACTGCCGGCCCTCGGGCGCGGCACCGGCGACGACCACCTCGGCGCCGACCGTGGCGGTCCCGCCGTTGGCCAGCGGGTAGCTCTTGGCCGAGTCGACCTGGACGCTGCCGAGCGCGGCCGAGTAGTACACGTCCTTGTAGTCGTAGGTCGTACCGCCCTCGGCCTGCACCGAGTAGCCGTCGATCACGACCGTGTACGTGCCGGCGGCCGGCTTGACCAGCGAGACGGCCTCTTCCGAGTCGCCGTCGGCGGCCTGTCCGACCTGCTTGCCGTCGAGCAGGACCGTGAGGTCCAGGTCGGCGGCCTTGTCGGAGGTGTTCCCGATCGCCACGTCGAGCCGCTCGACACCCTCACCGATGGTGACGGTCTTGATCTGCTGCTCGTGGTGCTTGATCGTCGGCGTCTCGACCTTGGCCGAGCCGAGCGAGCCACCCTTCAGCTTGCCCTCGATGGCGGCGAACTTGTTGGTGACGGTCCACTGGACGGGGGCCGGGGTGCCGACCTTCGCCTCGGCGACGGTCTGCGTGGCCGGGTCGAAGTCGGCGCCGAGCACCGAGACGTCCAGCTTGTACGGGTTGTCCAGGTCGGGCGAGGTGCGCCGCGACTCGACCTCGATCTCCCAGACGCCCGGGGTGGGGTTGGCGTACGAACGCAGGTCCGCGCGGCAGCCGTTGCCCGGGTTGTAGTGCGGGTAGCAGACGTTCGACGCGGTGGACTCGAAGGCCACGCCGTACGGGTGGATCGCGATGAACCGGGTCTGGCTCTTCTCCTTCAGACCGCCGAGGGCGACCTCGAGGGTCTTGGCGCCGGCCGGGACGTTCACGAAGTAGGACTTGTGGCTGTTGCGCTGGACCGAGCCGGACGCGGAGAGGCCGAAGCCGGGCGCGGCCAGGTCGGTCGCGACGACCGAGGTGGCGAGGATCTGCTTGTCGACGCCCTCGGTGCGGTCGTCGTCGGCCTCCAGGATCACGCTGTGCACACCGGCGGTGGTGGGCTTGGCCTGGAGCTTGACGGTGACCGGGGAGTTCAGCGGCAGGTCGATCTCGTCGTCGCCGAGGATCCGGAAGGTGCCGTCGTTGTACTTCAGCTCCAGCTCGTGCTCGATCGGCCGGTTCGGGCCGTTCGTGCGCGTGATGGTGACGTCGTAGACCTTCTTCTGGCCGACCTTGAGGCCGCCCTCACGGTCGTACACACCGGTGCCGGTGTGCGGGGCCGGGAAGATCGCGGTGTCGACCGGGGCCTGGACCTTGTAGTCGTGGGCGGTGGCGCCGTCCTTGATCGACTCCCAGGCCTCCTCGATGTCGATGAGACCCGAGCCCTGCTCGTGGGCCGCGACACCGGGGATCCGCTGGGCGGTCGAGGTGAGCGCGGTGCGCAGGGTCAGCGGGTCGAGCTCGATCCGCTTCTGCTTGGCGGCCGAGAGCAGCAGCGCGCTCGCGCCCGCGACCTGCGGGGAGGACATCGACGTGCCGTTGAGCATGCCGTAACCGGCGGGCAGCGCGTAGCCGGACTCGGCGACACCGGCGCCGGCCTGCCAGGTCGGGATGGTGTTCACGGCCGAGCCCGGACCGGTGATGGTCGGGGTGAAGCCGCCGTCCTCACGCGGGCCGCGCGAGGAGAAGGGGAACATCGCGTACGGCTTGGTGACGGCCGAGCCGTAGTTGGCGGCCCAGGTCGACTGGGAGATCGCCGCGCCGACCGAGACGACCTTGTCGGCCAGGCCGGGGTCGCCGATCGTGTTGATGCCCGGACCGGAGTTGCCGGCCGAGATGATCAGCTGCACGCCGTACTGGTCGATCAGCCGCGTGTAGAGACGGGCGCGGACGTTGTCGCCGTCGTTCTGCGCGGGCAGACCGCCGATCGACATGTTGACGATGTCGACGCCACGGTTGACGACGAGGTCCGTCATGCCCTCGGTGAGGGCGGTGTTGGTGCAGCCGCCGGTCCACGTGCAGGCGCGCGAGGAGACGATCTTCGCGCCGGGCGCCGCGCCGTTCATCCGGCCGCCGAAGAGGCCCTTGGCGGCGGTGATGCCGGCGACGTGCGTGCCGTGGGAGGACTCGACGATGCCGATGTTGACGAAGTCGGCCTTCTTGCCGACCCAGGTCCCGCCGAGCGGGTCCATCGCCACGTCCTTGCGGATCTCGACGACGAACGGCGTCTTCTCGACGACCTCGGTGGCCGGGTTGTCGGTACCGAAGTAGCCGATCTGGTACCCGTCCTTGTACGGCTTCATCGGCGCGTTGTCCGTGAAGTCGTTGTCCTGGTCGGTGTCGACGCGGACGGTGCCGGCGGCCGGGTCGTACAGCATGCCGAAGAGGTCGGCCGTGTCGCCGTCGCGGTTGATGTCACCGGCCGGGTCGCCGCCCGCGGTGATCGCCTCGTTGAAGCGGCTGAACTGGTAGGAGCCCTCGGGCGCCTTCCAGGACTGCGAGGAGGCGGTGAAGACCGGGCCGGCGACCGGGGTGATCTGGGCGCGCCAGGTGGCGTCGCCCTCGGCCAGCGGGTCGGTGGCCGTGACCCAGTCGACGATCTTGCGCTCGCCGGTGGTGGTCTTCTGCAGCGCCGGGTGGCCGAGGTCGACACCGGAGTCGAGGATGCCGATGGTCACACCGCGGCCGTCGGCGCGCGGGTTGTCCTCGACGAATTCGACCGCGCCCGTCTCGTGGGACGGGTTGTACGGGTTCTTCGCCGGGGTGTTCTTGCCCGGGGCCGGGTACGTCGTGGAGACGGTCGTGCCCTCGACGGCGCCGGTGGTGCCCGCGTCCGGGGTCGGGTCGTCCAGCTTGATCTCGGCCTGGAGGTCGATCGACTGGACGGAGGAGAGCTTGGTGGCCGCCTTGATGGCGGCCTCCGCCTTCGCGGTCGGGACCGTGGCGCGGACGTAGCCGAGCTTGTCGTTCCGCTTGCCGACCGAGGCGCCCTGGACGGCGTCGAGCTGGCCGGCGACCTGCTCGGTGGCGCCGGGGGCGGTGGCCACGAGGATCGTGACGTTCTTCTCGCCGGACGCCTCGGCCTCGGTGAGGCGCTGGGCGTCGGTCGGGCCGAGCTTGTCGGCGGAGTCGGAGGACTTGACCGGGGGAGTGGTCGCCGGGTCGTCGGCGGCCAGGACCGGGGCGGCGCCGCCCGCGATGAGCGCGGTCACGAGTCCCGCGGCGGCGGCGATCCGGGCGGCGCGTCTGTGCCCGGGGGTCGAGCGCCCGGATATGGAGCTCTGGGTTTCGGGGGTGGTCATTTACATCCCTGTTTGTGAAAGAAGAGGGTCCGGATTCCGGTGCCGGATGACCGCTCAGCCTTTCGCAAGTGACAGGGGTTTGTGGAGGGTTGGAAACGGCGGGATGCGGCCGTGGCACACATCCGCCACCGGGCGCGATACGCCACGGAGAACGTAATACCGCGAAACGGGGCGACCCGACTGCCACTTACCGCCAGTTAGTTGTCCTTTGTACGGGCGTAGTGGCGGGAGGCCTTGGCCCGGTTGCCGCAGATCGCCATCGAGCACCAGCGCCGGGTGCCGTTCCGCGAGGTGTCGAAGAAGTGGAGGATGCACGCCTCGTGGGCGCAGGACCGGATGCGGTCGGGTGCGGTGCGCAGCAGGTCGAGGTAGTCGCGGGCGGCGGTCCAGCCGGGGCCCCAGGCGAGGTCCGCGAACTCGGCGAGCTCGCCCGGACCCTCGGTGGTGAGGGTGGCGCGGATGCGGCCGTGGCCGAGGACGGCGTCGAGGTGGGCGACGGCGTCGGGATCGCCGGGCCGGTCGACCAGACCGCCCAGCGCGTCACGGGCGGTGAGCGTGTGGCGGAGGGTGGCCGCGTCGGCGGCGAAGCGCGCGTCGAGCCCGTTGGCGCGGAGCCAGACGGCCAGCCCGCCGGTGTCGGTGAGCAGGTCCTGGCGTACGCCGTCCATCATCCAGCGGGTGTTGAGCAGGTCGAGGGAGACGGGCTCGCCGACCAGAGGCCGCGGGTCGGAAACGGTCATGGCGGGCACCCTCCTCGCGTAACTAACCCCTCAAGATTACGTGACCGGTTGCAGAGTGCCTCTCTAACCTCTAAAGTCGCTGTCAGAGGTTAGTAAACGTTCAAGGAGAGGGGAATCGCCATGTCGGCGATCGGAACGCTGAAGACCAACCACGTCGGACTCAACGTCACGGACCTGGAGCGCTCGCTCGGGTTCTACGCAGAGGTGCTCGGCTTCGAGGTGCTCGGCGAGGGCAAGGAGGAGGGAAGGCGGTACGCCTTCCTGGGGCAGGGCGGCCGGCTGGTCCTCACGCTCTGGCAGCAGGCGGAGGACGCGTACGCCTCCGGCCGCGCGGGCCTGCACCACCTGGCGTGGGAGGTCGAGTCGATCGACCAGGTCAAGGCGGCGGAGGAGGCCCTGAAGGCGCGCGGCACGGACTTCGCCTACGAGGGCGTGGTCCCCCACTCCGAGGGCGGCGCCTCGGGCGGCATCTTCTTCCACGACCCGGACGGCACCCGCCTGGAGATCTTCGCCCCCACCGGCGCGGAGGGCACCCACGCCCCTACGGAGGGCGCCCCCACCTGCGGCTTCTTCTAGCCAAACAACCCGCCCCCCCGTTGTGGGCAATCGTTCCGCTGGGCGATGGGGGTCCCCCCTGCTCGAGCGAAGCCGAGAGCTTGGGGGAGGGTGGGCACAACCCCACGAACGCGCTGCCCGCGCAAGGGCCCGCCCCCCCGTTCCCCCCGGCCCCGCACAGGAAAGGACCCCAGCGCCATGGACGCCGCCTACAACGCAGGCTCCCGCGCGGTCCAGGACCGCGTAGGCGTCCGCGAAGCCGCCGCCCACATCAGCCGCTCCATCACCAACGGCATCCGCCCCGTCGCCGCCGCCTTCCTCGAACTCCAGCCCATGCTGGTGCTCGCCGCCGCGGACGGCGACGGCCGGCTCTGGAGCACCCTCCTGACCGGCGCCCCCGGCTTCGCCCGGGCGACCGGACCGCACACGATCTCCGTGGCGGCCCCGGCCCCCGCCCCCGGGCCCGCACCCGTCGGGACGATCGCCCTCGACCCCCGCACCCGCCGCCGCATGCGCCTCAACGGCATCGCCCGCCCCAGCGCCCGCGGCTTCACCGTCGAGGCGGAGCAGGTCTTCTCCAACTGCCCCAAGTACATCCAGAAGCGCGAGCTGTACGCGCCCGACCTCACCACCCCGCCCGGCACTCCGCTCCACGGCACCTCCCTCACCCCCGCCCAGGAGGCGTTCGTCAGGGCCGCCGACACCTTCTTCATCGCGACCACCGCCCCCGACGGCACGGACGCGAGCCACCGAGGCGGCCTCCCCGGTTTCGTGCGGGTCGAGACACCCACCGAACTGAGCTGGCAGGACTACCCCGGCAACGCGATGTTCCTGACCCTGGGCAACCTGGAGTCCGACGACCGCGCGGGCCTGCTCTTCCTCGACTGGCGGACCGGCACCACGCTCCAGCTCTCCGGCACGGCACGGACCGCGTACGGCGAGGACGGCAGCCGTACCACCCGGTTCCGTGTCGAGCGGATCGTCGAGACCCCGTCCGCGAGCCCCCTGCGCTGGTCGGCCCCCGAGTTCTCCCCCGCCAACCCACCCCTGCCCCAGGACCCGGAATGACGCCCGCCGCGACGGCCGGGAGGTTCTAACCTCATTCCATGAAACAGGAGTTGAGGGTGGCGGCCTACGCCGTGTGTGTCCGTGACGACGAGGTGCTCCTCGCGCGCTGGGTCGACAGCGCGGGCGCCAAGCGGTGGACCCTGCCCGGTGGCGGGATGGACCACGGCGAGGAGCCGGTCGACACCGTCGTCCGCGAGGTCGAGGAGGAGACCGGCTATCTGACCGAGCCGGTCGCCCTGCTCGGCATCGACTCCATCCGGCGCGGGTGGCTCCGCAGGCTCGGAGGTCCCGGCGACTTCCAGGGCCTGCGGATCATCTACGAATCCCGGATCACCGGCGGCTCCCTGCGCAACGAGACCGGCGGCTCCACCGACCTCGCCGCCTGGCACCCGATCGCCTCCGTCCCCGGCCTCACCCGCGTCGAACTCGTCGACATCGGCCTGCAGTTGTGGCGCGAACGCCCACCCGTCGGCCGCTCCCACCTCGCCGATCCGGCGAACGGCTGAAACTCGCTCAACCGGAGCAGCCCCGCTCAACCCTCCGCCGCGCCTCCGGAGTCCCCTCTCGCGACCGCAGTACACCCGTCGTACCGCACTCGAACAGGGGACCCGCATGACATCCGTACGCTTCGCCCGCACCCTCCTCGCCGCGACAGCCGCCACCGCCGCGGCCGCGCTCACCGCCGGAGCGCTCGCCGCGCCCGCCGTCGCCGCGACCACGCCGAAGAAGCCCGACCACACCGCCACCCAGCGGGCTCTCGACGCCGCGGTCGCGCAGGGGGTGCCCGGGGCCGTCGCCCAGGCCCGGACCGGCCGCGCCGGCTGGACCGGGACGGCAGGCGAGCGCGGCGGCCAGGACCGCTACCGGGTCGGCTCGATCACCAAGACCTTCGTGGCCACCGTCCTCCTCCAGCTCCAGGCCGAGGGCCGCCTCGACCTCGACGACCCGGTCGAGAAGTGGCTCCCGGGCGTGGTCCGGGGCAACGGCCACGACGGCCGGAAGGTCACCGTGCGCCAGCTCCTCAACCACACCAGCGGCATCTACGACGTCACGTCCGACCCCGGCTTCCAGCAGAAGGTCTTCGGCCCGGAGTTCCTCCAGAACCGCTACGACACCTGGACCCCGGAGCAGCTCGTCGCGATCGCCATGACCCACGAGCCGGACTTCGCCCCCGGCACCGCCTGGACGTACTCCAACACCAACTACGTCCTGGCCGGGATGGTGATCGAGAAGGTGGCGGGCCGCCCGTACGGCAAGGAGGTCGAGCGACGGGTCATCAAGCCGCTGAAGCTGCGGGCCACGAGCGTCCCGGGGACGAAGGTGACGATGCCGCAGCCGAGTTCACGCGCGTACTCGAAGCTCTCGTTCGATCCGGATGCGACGACGGTCCACGACGTCACCGAACTGAACCCGTCCCTCGCCTACGCGGCGGGCGAGATGATCTCCGACTCCAACGATCTGCAGACGTTCTACCGGGCCTTGTTCAAGGGGAAGCTGCTGCCGAAGGCGGAGATGCGCGAGATGACGCGAACGGTGCCCGTCGGCGCGGAGCACCCCGAGTTCTTCTACGGCCTCGGGCTCCAGCAGACGAAGTTGAGCTGCGGAAAGGAGGTGTGGGGCCACGGCGGGGGCATCCACGGCTCCTCCTCGATGGCCGCCACCACCCGGGACGGCGAGCACTCGCTCGCCATGAACTTCAACGCGGACTGGGCGGGCGAGAGCCAGACCGTCGTCGAGGCCGAGTTCTGCGGAAAGTAGCGGTACGTCACCGGGGCAGGACGACGACGTAGGCGGCGGGCTGCCGGTCCGGCGCGGCCATCAGGGCCGTACGGACCACGGTGGCCTGCTGGTCCATCGCCTCGCGCAGCTTGCGCGGGGTGATGTGGACGACCGTGATGCCGAGCCGCTCCAGGTGCTCGCGTTTCCGGGTGTACTCCGACCACAGCGCGTCGTCGTCCTGCCGGGGCGCCCGGGTGTCCAGCTCCACGGCCACCGCCTGGTCCGGCCAGTAGGCGTCCAGGCCGCCGAGGTGCGGGCCGCCCGGCAGCCTCAGGTCCACGTTCCACAGCGGGTCCGGCAGCCCGAACTCCCGCACCATCTCGTACAGCCGCTCCTCGGCGATGCTCCGGCCCTCGGCGAGGAGCGAGTCGACGGCGTCCACCACGTGCGGCCGGTTGAGCAGTCGCGCGCGGTTCAACTCCCGTACCACCGTGCTGGGTTCGCAGTGGCCTCCGCGCACGGCCTCGGTGAGCAGCCGGCGCACGGTGGTCGCGTCGGTGAGGCAGGACACCGTGTCGGCGAGGGCCCGCGCGACCGGCGCGACGGGAACGCCGTCGAGCTGTACCGGGACGGGCAGGTCGTGGCCGCGCACGACCCGGACGTCGGCGGTGGAGCGCAGCCGGCGGGTGCGGGGGACGAGGACGTCGATCCGGCCCAGGGCGGGCAGCGGGGGAGCGGAGGAGAAGCGGTGCAGGGCGAGCGCGGCGAGCCCGGTGATCATCGCCTCGGAGCCCCGGGTGTGGGCCAGCGCGGCCCGCAGCCGGTCGGAGGTGAGGAGGAGGGGCCGGGGGGTGATGGGGGTGTTCTGGTTCATGCCGGGGGTCTTCCGCTCCCCGAGGCCCCGCTAACCGCTGTTACACGCACGTCGCGAAACCGGGACAACCTCGCCCTAAAGTACGCACGTTCGACTGCCGAATAAGCACGATCCCCCGCCGCGTGCGACGGGGGATCGCCGCGTCTAGTGGGTCTGCGCGTCACACACCTGCGCCCGCAGCGCGCGGGCCAGGTCGTCCCGGGACTCCAGGACCAGGCGGCGCAGGGCCGGCGCCGCGCTCTCGTGCGCCGCGAGCCACGCGTCCGTCGCCGCCAGGGTGGACTCGTCGTCCTGGAGGCCCGGGAAGAGACCGCGGACGACGAGCATCCCGATCTGGATCGAACGGTCCGCCCAGATCCCCTCGATCGCCGCGAAGTACTTCTCCGCGTACGGCGCGATCAGTTCCCGCTGCGACGGCTGGACGAAGCCCGCGATCGTCGCCTCCACCAGCGCGTTCGACAGGGTGTCCGACTCGACGAGCTGCGCCCAGGCCTGCGCCTTGACCGCCGCCGACGGCCGGGCGGCCAGGCAGCGCACCTGGTGGCGCTTTCCGGTCGCCGTGTCGTCACGGGCCAGCTCCTCGCCGATCCGCGCCTCGTCGGCCAGGCCGTGCGTGGCCAGCGGCTCGAGGAACGCCCAGCGCAGCTCCTGGTCGACGTTCAGGCCGTCGATCCTCGCCGTGCCGTCGAGCAGCCCCTCCAGGAGCTGGAAGTCCGCCTCCGACGCGGCGACGGCCGCGAAGAACCGCGCCCACGTCAGCTGGTGTTCGCTGCCCGGCTCGGCCACCCGCAGCTCCCGCAGCCCGCCCTCGGCGAGCAGCCGGCCGCCCTCGGCGCGCCACGCGGGCGCCGCGTAGTGCGTGACCGCCGCACGCGCCCAGGCGTGCACCATCTGGAGCACGCCGATGTCCGTCTCGCGGCCCGCGAAGTCCAGCGCGACCGCGACGAAGTCCCGCGCGGGCATGAGGCCGTCCCGCGTCAGGTTCCACAGCGCCGACCAGCACAGCGCCCGCGCCAGGGGGTCCGTGATGTCGCCGAGGTGCGCCCGCAGCGTCGCGAGCGAACCCTCGTCGAAGCGGACCTTGCAGTACGTCAGGTCGTCGTCGTTGACGAGCACCAGGTCCGGCCGCACCGAACCCGCCAGCTCGGCCACCACCGTCCGCGCGCCGACCACGTCCGCCTCGGCGCGCGCGTACCGCACGAGCTCGCCGTCCACCGACAGCTTGTACAGGCCGACGGCCGCCCGGTGCGGGCGCAGCTCGTCGCCGGCCTGGACGACGGCCAGCTCCGTGATCCGGCCCTCCGCGTCGTACGTCACCTCCGGCGTCAGCGTGTTGACGCCCGAGGTCTGCAGCCAGGACCGCGACCAGGCCTTCATGTCGCGCCCGGAGGTCTCCTCCAGGACCGACAGCAGATCGTCCAGGCGCGTGTTCCCGTACGCGTGCCGCTTGAAGTAGCGCCGCGCGCCCTCCATGAACGCGTCCCGCCCCGCGTACGCCACGAGCTGCTTCAGGACCGACGCGCCCTTGGCGTACGTGATGCCGTCGAAGTTCAGCTTGGCGTCCTCCAGGTCACGGATGTCGGCCGTGATCGGGTGCGTGGAGGGCAGCTGGTCGGCGCGGTACGCCCACGCCTTGCGGTTGTTGGCGAAGGTCACCCAGCTGTTGGTGAAGCGGGTCGCCTCGGCCAGCGAGAAGGACCCCATGAAGTCGGCGAAGGACTCCTTCAGCCACAGGTCGTCCCACCACACCATGGTGACCAGGTCGCCGAACCACATGTGCGCCATCTCGTGCAGGATGACGTTCGCCCGGCGCTCGTACGCGGCCTGCGTGACCTTGCCCCGGTAGATGTACTCCTCGCGGAAGGTGACCATGCCCGGGTTCTCCATCGCGCCGAGGTTGTACTCGGGGACGAAGGCCTGGTCGTACTTCCCGAAGGGGTACGGGTAGTCGAAGTTGTCGTGGAAGAAGTCCAAGCCCTGCTTGGTGACCAGGAAGACGTCGTCCGCGTCGAAGTGCTTGGCGAGCCCCTTGCGGCACATCGCACCGAGCGGGATCTCGAGATCGCCGCGCTTGTAGGCGTCCGTGACGTAGTGGTACGGGCCGGCGACGACACAGGTGATGTACGTCGAGATCGGCGCGGTCTCCGCGAAGCGCCACACGCCCTCGGCGTCCTGCTCCCCGGCGCCGTTGCTCCACACCGTCCAGCCCTCGGGCGCGGTCACCGAGAAGAGGTGCGGGGCCTTCAGGTCGGGCTGCTCGAACGTGGCGTACACCCGGCGGGCGTCGGCCGGCTCGTACTGCGTGTAGAGGTAGACCTCGCCGTCCTCGGGGTCGACGAAGCGGTGCATGCCCTCGCCGGTCCGGCTGTACGCGCACTGGGCGTCGACCACCAGGACGTTGTCGTCGGCCAGGCCGTCCAGGGCGATCCGCGCGCCGTCGAAGACGACGGCCGGGTCGAGCGCGCGGCCGTTCAGCTCCACCGACGTGACGGCGGGGGCGATCAGGTCCACGAAGGTGGTGGTGCCCGTGCCCGTACGACGGAACCGGATCGTCGTCACCGAGCGGAAGGTGCGGACCTCCTCGCCGGCCTCGCCGACCGCCGAGCGCAGGTCCAGGGCGACCTCGTACCCGTCGACGGACAGCAGCTCGGCCCGCTCGCGGGCCTCGTCACGGGACAGATTCTCACCGGGCACGGTCACTCCTTCGTGGCTCGTTCGAAACAGGACCGATCCTCCCATGTGCCACTGTCACGCGGCACTCGGGGAATGCCTTGGCCGAGGTGTGGCGTTGCTCCATGCGGCGCAAGCAACCCTTCATGAGGAGTGACATGTCCGAGAGCAGGACCACCGCCGACTTCTGGTTCGACCCGCTGTGCCCCTGGGCCTGGATGACCTCCCGCTGGATGCTGGAGGTGGAGAAGGTCCGCCCGGTCGACGTCCGGTGGAAGGTGATGAGCCTGGCCGTCCTCAACGAGGACAAGCTGGACGAGCTCCCGGCCGAGTACCGCGACATGTTGGAGACCAAGGCCTGGGGTCCGGTCCGCGTGGTGATCGCCGCCCAGCAGCTGCACGGCGACGAGGTCGTCGGCAAGCTCTACACCGCGCTCGGCACCCGCTTCCACAACAACGGCGAGGGCCCCACGCGCGAGGCGATCACCGGCGCCCTGGCGGACGTCGGCCTGCCGGCCGAGCTCGCGGACTACGCGGACAAGGACACGTACGACACCGAGCTGCGCGCCTCCCACAAGGAGGGCATCGAGAAGGTCGGCCAGGACGTCGGCACGCCGGTCATCTCCGTCCCGGGCGCCGACGGCGATGAGGTCGCCTTCTTCGGGCCCGTCGTCACCCCGACCCCGCGCGGCGAGGCGGCGGCCCGGCTCTGGGACGGCACCCTGCTGGTGGCCGCGACGCCCGGCTTCTACGAGATCAAGCGCACGCGCACGGCCGCGCCGAGCTTCGAGTAGCCGCCGCCCCGCGCACCCGCGCACAGAAGAACCCCCGTGATTCACGTCATCACGGGGGTTCTTCCTTGTACCGCCTGCAAGTGAAGGTTGAGAAGACGATCACGAGCAGGACGAGCGGGGTCCGATCCCGAAGCGGATCAGATCGAGATCAGCGGGACGGACGACTTCGCCGCCTGGTAGCGCTTGTTCACGTCCTGCCAGTTCACGACCTGCCACATGGCCTCGATGAAGTCGACCTTCTGGTTCTTGTACTGCAGGTAGAAGGCGTGCTCCCAGGCGTCGAAGACGAGGACCGGGATGGAGCCCTGGCCGACGTTGCCCTGGTGGTCGTAGACCTGCTCGACGATCAGCCGGCCGCTGATCGGCTCGTACGCGAGGACGCCCCAGCCGGAGCCCTGGGTGGTCGCCGAGGCCTTGGTCAGCTGGGACTTGAACTTCGCGAAGGAACCGAAGGACTCGGTGATCGCGTCGGCGAGCTCACCGACGCCGTCGGCCGCGAGCGGCTCGCCGCCGCCGCCGTCCTTCGGGCTGTCCATGTTGTTCCAGTAGATGCTGTGCAGGATGTGGCCGGAGAGGTGGAACGCGAGGTTCTTCTCCAGGCCGTTGATCGCGCCCCACTGCTCCTTGTCGCGCGCCTCCTCCAGCTGCTCAAGGGTGTCGTTGGCGCCCTTGACGTACGCGGCGTGGTGCTTGTCGTGGTGCAGCTCGATGATCTGCGGATTGATCACCGGCTCCAGAGCCGCGTAGTCGTACGGCAGTTCCGGAAGGGTGTAGATCGCCATGTGCCGAGCCTCTCGCTGCTGCTGTCGCTTATTGCAATCTATATGCAGGTGCAGGCTAACAGCAGGAGGGCTCCGAGTTGATCAGTCCTTGGGCCTAGGACTCGTGGCGGAAAACGCGTGACCCCCGGACCGAGAACCGGTCCGGGGGCCACGCGCAGACACGCGGGCGTCAGGCGTCCTGCGGCTCCCGCTCCCCGCGCTTCTTCTGCAGCACGAAGCCGGTCACGGCGAGCAGCGCCGTGAGGCCGCCGGTCCAGTACAGCTGGACCCGGGTGCCCTCCTCACGGGCCATCAGGAAGAAGATCGCCGCCATGCCGGCCAGCGCCACCCAGGTCAGCACCGGGAACGCCCACATCTTCACGACGAGCTTCTCCGGGGCCTCGCGCTCGGTGCGGCGGCGCAGCAGCAGCTGCGAGACGGCGATGAAGAACCAGACGACGAGGATGATCGCGCCGATGGTGTTCAGGAGCCAGATGAAGATGTCGTTGGGCCGCCAGTAGCTCAGCAGCACACAGACGAAGCCGAAGACCGAGGAGACGAGCACCGCGGGGCGCGGGACCCCGCCGAACGTCCGGCCGAGCGCCTTCGGGCCCTGGCCGCGGGCGACCAGCGAGGTGGCCATCCGGGAGGCACCGTAGATGTTGGCGTTCATGGCCGACAGCAGGGCGATCAGCACGACCACGTTCATGATCTGGCCGGCGGCCGGGATCCCCAGGTGGTCGAGGGTGGCGACGTACGGGCCCTTCTCGACGACCGCCTTGTCGTCCCACGGGACCAGCGTCACGATCACGGCCATCGAGCCGATGTAGAAGAGCGCGATGCGCCACATCGCCGTACGGACCGCCTTGGCGACGCCCTGCACCGGGTGCTCGGACTCGGCGGCGGCGATGGTGACGGTCTCCAGACCGCCGTACGCGAAGACCGAGGCGAGCAGTCCGACGATCAGCCCCTCGGAGCCGTTGGGGAAGAAGCCGCCGTCGCCGGTGAGGTTCGACGCGCCAGGGGCGTCCGAGCCGGGCAGCACGCCGACGATGGCGAGCACACCGATGCCGAGGAAGAGGACGATCGCGCCGACCTTCAGGGCCGCGAACCAGAACTCGAACTCGCCGAAGTTCTTCACCGCGGCGAGGTTGGTGGCGCAGAACACCAGCATGAAGAGAGCGACCCAGGCCCACTCCGGAGAGTCCGGGAACCAGCCGGTCATGATCTTCGCCGCGCCGATGCCTTCCAGGCCGACCGCCACGCAGAGCAGGAACCAGAAGGCCCACCCCGCAGTGAAACCGGCCCAGGGACCGATGGCGCGCTCGGCGTGGACGGAGAAGGAACCGGAGGCCGGGTTGGCCGCCGACATCTCGCCGAGCATGCGCATCACGAGCATGACGAGCAGCCCGGATATCGCGTACGCGACCACGATCGAGGGACCGGCGGCGGCGATACCGGCCCCGGAGCCGACGAAGAGGCCGGCGCCGATGACGCCACCGAGGGCGATCATCGAGAGATGGCGCTGCTTGAGGCCGTGCGTGAGCCCCTGCGAAGGGGGCGTCCCCTCGACCTTGCGGTCGATGGGCTCGGGCGCGGTGGTCCGTGACATGGGCAGCCCTGTTCATTGGCTGAGACGGGGGAACGGCCCACAGTCTGGGCGGGAGTACCGCTTACAGGGAACAGATGTCCGCTATACGAGCACGATCTTCACACAAGGTGAAGGACTATCTCCGCTTCGTGCGCACCTCGCGCACCCACGCCACCAGCAGGACGGCCCCGGTGGCCGCGCCCGACCACAGCACCTGCGGCCGCGCACCGTCGTCGGTCAGCATCAGCACCAGGACGGCCGCCATCGCGGCAAGGGCGGTCCACGTCAGCCAGGGGAAGCCCCACATCTTCAGCGTCAGGGTCTCCGGCGCCTCGCGCTCGATCCGGCGTCGCAACTTCAGCTGCGAGACCGCGATCAGGCCCCAGACGAAGAGGAGGACCGCGCCGACCGCGTTGAGCATGTAGAGGAAGACGGAATCCGGCCACTTCAGATTGAGCAGGACGGAGACGAAGCCGAAGGCCACCGAGGCGAGCACCGCCCGGCGCGGTACGCCTCCGCCCGAGATCCGCAGCAGGCCCTTCGGCGCCTCGCCGCGCTCGGCGAGCGAGAAGACCATCCGCGAGGAGCCGTACAGGTTCGCGTTGAGCGCCGAGAGCAGCGCCACGAAGACCACGACGTTCATGATCTGCCCGGCGGCCGGGACACCGATCGAGTCGAGCACGGCGACGTAGGGGGACTGGCCCGGCACCATCGAGGTCCAGGGCAGCAGGGTCACGATGACCAGCATCGAGCCGACGTAGAAGAGGAGGATCCGCCATACGGCGCTGCGCACCGCGCGGGCCACGTTGCGCGCCGGGTCGTCCGACTCGGCGGCCGCGATGGTGACGACCTCCAGGCCGCCGAAGGCGAAGACGACGGCGAGGACGCCCGAGATCACGCCTCCCCAGCCGTTCGGAAGGAATCCGCCCTGGCCGGTCAGGTTGGCCGCCCCCACCGGGTCGGTGTCGGGCAGCCAGCCGACGATCGCCAGCGTCCCCAGGACCAGGAAGAGGACGATCGCGCCGACCTTCAGCGCGGCGAACCAGAACTCGAACTCGCCGAAGTTCTTCACCGCCGCCAGGTTGGTGGCCGTGAACACGATCATGAAGATCAGTACCCAGCCCCACTGCGGGACCCCCGGCACCCAGCCGTGCGCGATCCGCGCCGCGCCCGTCGCCTCCACCGCGAGGACGACGACCAGCAGGAACCAGTACAGCCAGCCCACCGAGAAGCCCGCCCAGCGCCCCAGCGCCCGCTCGGCGTGGACGGAGAAGGCGCCGGAGGCCGGCATCGCCGCCGACATCTCGCCGAGCATCCGCATGATCAGCATCGCGAGCGCGCCCGCGATCAGGTACGAGAGGACGATGCCGGGCCCCGCGACCGCGATGCCCGCGCCCGAGCCGACGAAGAGCCCGGCACCGATCACCCCGCCGAGCCCCAGCATCGTCAGGTGACGCTGCTTCAGGCCGTGGGAGAGCGGCTCCGGTTCGGGGGCCAGGGGAGCCGGGGCGGCAGGAGGTGCGTCGTGCATGTGGGGGCTCGTGCCTTCGGAAGCGTTTATGGAGACCCCACAGTCTCTCCGCTGCTCACCCTCCGGCGCAAAATGGCCCCTGGTCCAGCTCCTCGCCGTGACCAGTGTCACGTGGCGTGAGGCATGGATCCGGTTCTTTGTGTGATCTCCACGAACCGGCCAAGCTCCCCTTTGTGGGCGACTGATGGTGATCGAGCGTTCACTCCTCGACTACGGTCAACCTGTCCTGACCTCCCTCACCCCCGCGGAGTACCGATGAGCACCGCCGCCGCCCCCGTCCGTTCCCTCGGCTCCCTCCGCTCGGGGACGGTCCTCGCCGACCTGCTGCCGTCCTCCCGCGCCCGGGACATCGCCCTCGTCGTGGGCGGCGCCGCGCTGACCGGCATCGCCGCGCAGATCGCCGTCCCGGTCCCCGGCTCGCCGGTCCCGGTCTCCGGCCAGACGTTCGCGGCCCTGCTCGTCGGCACGGCGCTCGGCGCCCGCCGCGGCTTCCTCTCCCTCGCCCTGTACGCGGTCGTGGGCATGGCGGGCGTGCCGTGGTTCGCCGAGGCGAAGTCCGGCTTCGCGATGCCGTCCTTCGGCTACATCCTCGGCATGCTGCTCGCCGCGACCGTGGTCGGCGCCCTCGCGCGCCGTGGCGCGGACCGCTCCGTGCTCCGCATGGCGGGCACGATGGTGCTCGGCTCCGCGATCATCTACGCCGTCGGCGTGCCGTACCTGGCCTTCGCGACCGGCATGACGCTCCCGCAGGCGGTCGCCGCCGGCCTGACCCCGTTCCTGATCGGCGACGCGCTCAAGGCCGCGCTCGCGATGGGCGCCCTGCCGGCCGCGTGGAAGTTCCTCGGCCGCAAGGGCTGAGCCGAGGGCTGTCGAGCCCGTACGGATCCGGACATGAGAAAGCTCTCCGTTCCCAGGGGATCGCCCTGGGAGCGGAGAGCTTTCTCGTCCCTGCCTAGGCGGGGATTCAGTCCTTCGTGACGGGCGCCGCGGGCTCCGCGGCCTTCCCGAAGCGGTCACGGACCAGCGAGATGGCGATCACGAGACCGGCCACCAGCAGCGACAGCAGGACCTGCTCACGGGCGGAGCCGCCGTTGTAGAGCATGTAGCCGAGGACGAAGACGATCATCGCGATCGTCGCCCACGTCAGGTACGGGAAGAGCCACATCTTGACGAGCAGCTTCTCCGGGGCCTCCCGCAGGATGATCTTCCGCATCCGCAGCTGCGAGAAGCAGATGACCAGCCAGACGAAGAGCGCGATGGCGCCGGACGCGTTCAGCAGGAACGCGAAGACCGTGTCGGGCCACTTGTAGTTGAAGAAGACGGCGACGAAGCCGAAGATCACCGATCCGATGATGGCGGCCGTCGGCACGCCCTTCGCGTTCGTCCGGCCGAAGGCCTTCGGAGCGTCACCGCGGCGGCCGAGCGAGTAGGCCATGCGGGAAGCGGTGTAGAGGCCCGAGTTCAGGCAGGAGAGCACCGCGGTCAGGATGATCACGTTCATGATCTGGCCGGCGTGCGGGATGCCGATCGAGTCGAGCGCCGCGACGTACGAGCCGTCCTCCTGCAGCGACGGGTCGTTCCACGGCAGCAGCGAGACGACCACCAGGATCGAGCCGAGGTAGAAGATGCCGACCCGCCAGATCACGCTGTTGGTGGCCTTGGCGACCGCGCGGCGCGGGTCCGAGGACTCGCCGGCGGCGAGGGTGACGATCTCGCTGCCCATGAAGGAGAAGACGACCATCAGGATGCCCGTGAGGATCGCGCCGTAGCCGTTGGGCAGGAACCCGCCGTGCTCGGTGAGGTTGCTCAGCCCGGCGGACGAGGTGTCCGCGCCGGGCAGGACACCGAAGATCGCAAGCCCGCCGACCACGATGAACGCGGCGATGGCGACGACCTTGATGCCCGCGAACCAGAACTCGAACTCGCCGTAGGAGGCGACCGAACCGAGGTTGGTGACGGTCAGGACGACCATCACGATCAGCGCCCAGGCCCACTGCGGGACGGCCGGGATCCAGCCGTTGAGGATGTCCGCGCCCATGGTCGCCTCGACGGCGAGCACCACGACCCAGAAGAACCAGTACAGCCAGCCGATGGAGAAGCCCGCCCAGCGCCCGAGCGCCCGGTCGGCGTGGGCCGAGAAGGAGCCGGAGGTGGGGTTGGCCACGGACATCTCGCCGAGCATGCGCATCACGAAGACGACCATCGTGCCCACGAGTGCGTACGAGAGCAGAATGCCGGGGCCGGCGGCCTTGATGCCGGCTGCGGAGCCTCCGAAGAGTCCGGCGCCGATGACGCCACCGATGGCGATCATCGAGAGGTGTCGGTTCTTGAGACCGGCCTTGAGTCCGTCGGACTGCGAATCACCGGGGTTTCCGGTGGCCTCGCCTTCCTTCGCAAGGGTCGGCTGCGTGTTCATGAACGCTTCCTTACGTGTTTGGGGCGCTCGGGTCGCGAGCCCGAGCATTCAACCCTGGGGGGCGGGGTGATCGGAAGAGCTGATTCCGATTCGTTGCGTAAGGGGCGAAGGTCCCGATCGACGCGGACGATGGCCCCGACCCCGCTGACCGCTACCCCGGGCCCGCCGTGCCACACTCGGATCATGCGCGTGTACCTCGGCTCCGACCATGCCGGCTTCGAACTCAAGTACCACCTCGTCGAGTGGCTGAAGGCCCATGGCCACGAGCCCGTCGACTGCGGTCCCCACATCTACGACGCCCAGGACGACTACCCGCCGTTCTGCCTGCGCGCCGCCGAGAAGACGGCCGCGGACCCGGACAGCCTGGGCATCGTCATCGGCGGCTCCGGCAACGGCGAGCAGATCGCCGCGAACAAGGTGAAGGGGGTGCGCGCCGCCCTCGCCTGGAGCGAGCAGACCGCCGCCCTCGGCCGCGAGCACAACAACGCCAACGTCGTCTCCATCGGTGGCCGGATGCACACCCAGGAAGAGGCGACGAAGTTCGTCGAGATCTTCCTGAGCACCCCGTACTCCGGTGACGAGCGTCACACCCGCCGCATCGAGATGCTCACGGCGTACGAGACCACCGGCGAGCTCCCCCCGATCCCGGCCCACCACCCGCAGCAGGGCTGACCGCCCTCCACCCGTGCCGCCGGCCGAGCCCGGCGGCACGGCCATGCCGTCCCGTTCAGCCAGGAGAGCAGCCGTGCCCGAGGGGCATACGATCCACCGCCTCGCCCAGGACCACCTGGAGCGCTTCGGCGGGTGGCCCGTGCGCGTGAGCAGCCCGCAGGGCAAGTTCTCCGACAGCGCGGCGCTCCTGGACGGTCGGGTCCTCGACGGTGTCGACGCCCACGGCAAACACCTCTTCCTCGGGTTCGAGGGCACCGGCTGGGTCCACGTGCACCTCGGCCTCTTCGGCAAGCTCGGTTTCGGCACGACACCGGCACCACCGCCGACGGAGACCGTCCGGCTGCGCCTCGTCAACGGCGACCACTACGCCGATCTGCGCGGCCCCACCACGTGCGCGCTGATCACGGACCCCGAGAAGCGGGCGATACACGACCGCCTCGGCCCGGACCCGCTGCGCGACGGCGACGACCCGGAGAAGGCCTGGCGCCGCATATCGAGGTCGCGCACCACGATCGCTGCGCTGCTGATGGACCAGAAGGTCATCGCGGGCGTCGGGAACGTGTACCGGGCGGAGGTCCTGTTCCGCCACGGCATCGACCCGTACCGCGCGGGCAAGGACGTCACGCGCGAGGAGTGGGCCGCGATGTGGTCGGACCTGACCGACCTGATGCGCGAAGGCGTCCGCAACAACCGCATCGACACCGTCCGCCCCGAGCACACCCCCGAGGCGATGGGCCGCCCGCCGCGCGTCGACGACCACGGCGGCGAGGTCTACGTCTACCGCCGGGCCCTCCAGGCCTGCCACATCTGTGGCGGCGAGATCCGCACCGCCGACCTCGCCGCCCGCAACCTCTTCTGGTGCCCAGGCTGCCAGCCTTCCAGCCCCGCCGGCGCTTGAGGCGCGGGGGCCGGGGCAGAGCCCCGGTTTCGGGAAGGGGCGGGGTGGGGGACTAGAAGCCGTGCGGCAGCCACGGCGCCACGGGCGACCCGAACGCCACGGACGCCTCCACCAGCGCCCCGCGCCGAAGCTCCCGCACCCGCCCGGCCGCGGCCAGCGAGACCAGCGAGTTCCCGCCCAGGTACGCCGCACCCAACTCCCGTACCGACAAGGCGAGATCCGGCGCATCGTCCGTCCGGACGCACACCGCCCCCTCCGCGCCCCCGGTGAGCCGCCACCGCCCCTCGTTCCACGGGCAGAACGCGTCCGCGACCTCCAACACCACATCCACCGGCGCCTGATACGTCCGCGCCTGAAGCGCCGCGCCCACCTCCACCAGGCGCAGATGCAGCGCGTCCCGCAGCGTCGGCTCGCACCGCCGTACGTCCGTCACCAGGTGCTGCCACGCGTCGTCCACCGGCCGGCTGTGGATCCGGACCGTCGACGTCAGGTCGATCGAGCAGAGGAACCGCCACAGCGCCGCCTCCGCCGCCGGGTCCAGCGCCTCCAGGTCCTTCACCAGGACAACGCCGTCGGCCCCGGCGTACGACCACTCCGCCTTGACGGCGTACCGCGCGTACCCGACGACCTCCCCGTCCCGCTCCGCGAGCACGCAGAGCCGCGGCGAGGCACCGTCCCGCTCGCTCTCGGGGTCGAGCAGCGGCAGCTTCTCCCAGCCGGGCTGCCGCGCCAGCATCCCCGGTCGGCCCGCGACCCGCCGCGCGTACACCGCCTCGCACGCCTGAGCCGACTTCGTCAGGTCGGCCTGGCGCAGGATCACGTCGTCCGTGCCCTCGGGCACGGTCAGCCCGACCCGGTTCGTGTCGATCGTCGCCCGCGTCGCGTACGCGGCGAGGCCATAGCCGAACCGGCCGTAGATCACCGGCTCCGAGGCCGTCAACACGGCCAGCGGCTCGCCCCCCGCCCGAATGTCGTCGAGCTGGCGCCGCATCATCGAGGTCAGGATCCCGCGCCGCCGGTGCGTCGCGGCCACGCCCACCATCGTGACGCCGGCCGCCGGCACGATCGCCCCGCCGGGCACGGACAGCCGGAACGAGAACGCCCCCGCCGCGCCCACGCAACTCTCGCCGTCCCAGACGCCCACCGACCGCTCGTACTCGGTCAGCTCCTGCCAGAGCGCGCGCTCCTCCGGAGCCTCCGCGACACCGCCGAAGGCGAGCTCCAGCGTCCCGTACCACTCGTCCCACTCGGCCTGTTCGAGCACGCGCAGTTCAGTCGTCATATGCCATCGATACCAGCGCCTGGCAGCCCGGGGCGACCCGTTTTCGCGCGCAATGTCTGAGGGGTCCCCCTGCACGAGCTCGGACCGGGTGGATAGGGTCCAGCCCAATGAGAGATCGCGCGGGTGTCGATTCGTACGCGGCCCGGATGCGCAGGAGCGCACACCGGGCCCGCGTCGCGCTGCGCAGATCCGGCGTCGACTACTTCCGCGGCGAAGGCTCGGACTGGCTGGCCTTCGCCGCGCTGCTGCTCACCATTCCGGCCATCACCGTCGGAACCCTGGCCGATCCGGTGTGGTGCGCGCCCGCCACGCTCGTCCTGCCGATCGTCGCCGGCGGCCTGCTGCTGCGCCCCGCGAGCCTGCTCGGCCTGTACGCGGCCGCCGCGGGCGCCCTGATCGTCGAGTCCCTCGTGCTCGGCCCGTACACCCAGGGCCCCGCCCGCGTCACCCCCGGCACGGTCCTGGTGGTCGCCGCCTGCGGGTTCTTCGGACTGCTCATCGCCCAGTTCCGGGCCCGCGTCGGCGTGCCGTGGCGGCACGGCGGCACGATGCTCTTCGACCTCCGCGAACGGATCAGGGTCCAGAGCGCCCTGCCCCGGCTCCCCAAGGGCTGGCACCGCGAGATGGCGCTCCGCCCGGCCGGCGGCCAGTCGTTCTCCGGCGACTTCGTCGTCGCGGCCCGCACCAACGGCGGCCGCACGCTCGAAGTCCTGCTGACGGACGTCTCCGGCAAGGGCATGGACGCGGGCTCACGCGCCCTGCTCCTCTCCGGCGCCTTCGGCGGGCTCCTCGGCTCGCTGCCCCCGCACGCCTTCCTGCCCGCCGCCAACGGTTACCTGCTCCGCCAGGACTGGGACGAGGGCTTCGCCACCTCCATCCACCTGGTCCTCGACCTGGAGTCCGGAGACTACGAGCTGCTGTCCGCCGGGCACCTGCCCGCGCTCCAGCTCCACGCCGGCACCGGGCGCTGGGAGGAGAAGGCCGGCGACGGGCCGCTCCTCGGCGTCTACGACGGCGCCGAGTTCCACCCGGTCAAGGGCTCGCTGCGGCCCGGGGACGTCCTGATGCTCTTCACCGACGGACTGGTCGAGTCCGCAGAACGGGACATCGCCGAGGGCATCGACCGGCTGACCGGAGAGGCCGACCGCTATGTCGCCTCCGGCTTCGAGGGCGCGGCCTGGCACCTGATCGAGGCCTGCGCCAAGGACGTCAACGACGACCGCGCCCTGCTCCTCATCAGCCGCAAGGCCTGACACCCCGCGCCGGTCGCCCCGGAGCCGTACAGTCGGCGCATGCCGTACCTCACCCTCGCCCAGGTCGAGTCCCTCGCCGTCGCCGCCCACGAGGGCCAGACCGACAAGGCGGGACGCCCGTACGCCGAGCATCTGCGGGCGGTGGCCGAGGGCGTACGGGTCCGGGGCGGGAGCGAGGAACAGATCGCGGCGGCCTGGCTGCACGACTCCGTCGAGGACGACGCCCTCTCCGCCGAGTGGCTGGATTCGGCCGAACTCCCGCGCGCGGTCAAGGACATGGTGCTCGCCCTCACCAAGCGGCCGGGCGAGGATCCGGAGTCGTACACCCGCCGGATCCTGGCCGTCCCCGGAGCCCTCCTCGTCAAGGAGGCCGACCTCGCGCACAACGCCGACCCGGCCCGCCTCGCGGTTCTCGACGAACCGACCCGCACCCGGCTGACCGCCAAGTACGCCCACGTACGCAGGCTGCTCGGGCTCTCCACCGACTGACGCCCGGCCGTCCCGCCCCGAAACGATCAAGACGAAAAGTAACCGGCTTGGCTCGATTCGTACGAGGACGATTCGTCACCCGGCGCCAGTGGGCAAGAAGTTGATGGCACGATGGATGCAGCGGGGGTGTTCTGTGACGTGCGCTCCCGGGCGGCAAGGTGGGACCGACCGAGGGTGTGATCAGTTGTGGCCATTTCGCTATCCGTGGTGCTGCTGTTGGCGATCATCCTGGTGGTGCTGATCCGCGGCGGAAAGATGAAGGCCGGGCCGGCCGTCGTCGCGGTGCTCTTCGGCTTCTTCCTCGCCTCCACGGGCATGGCCGACGACATCCAGCGCTTCCTCGACTCGATAACGCAGACCGTGAGCTCCATCAAGTTCTGACCGAAGCCCCAACCCGACGGCCGACGCACGACGCCTGTCGGCCCACACCCACGTCCGGTGGCGGGCGCCGGCGGCGCCCCTGCGGCTCAGGCCGTCTTCGCGGCGGTCCGCTTCGCCCTCGCGCCTCCGCCGGCGCCGCTCCGCGCACGCTTGGCGGGCGCGGCCTTCCGGCTCCGCCCGGGCTTCTCGGGCTTCTCCCCGCTCACGGCCGCCGGAGCCGACGCCTCCCGGGACGTCCCCGTCGGCCAGCTGAACTCGAGCTCCAGCTCGATCTTCCCGTCGCCGACCTCCCACTCCACCTCGGCCCAGAGTTCGTCGGGGACCCGCAGCGTCAGCGTTCCGGTGATGAGCGACAGCTCCGCCTCCTCGCCGTTCCGCAGCGCCTTCGCGAGCTCCTCCAGCAGTTCCGCCGCCTCGAACCGTGACATCGGGTGCTGCTGCTCGAACTTGAGATCCTTCACGACGGTGCCTCCGATGCCAGAAACAGGGGACAGCGCCCATCCTCCGGCCGCACCACGGAAAACGCCTCGGGGCCGGGCCGGAGGAGTGAACCTCCGGCCCGGCCCCGAGGCCGGAAGAGCGGGCGACGGGAATCGAACCCGCGTAGCTAGTTTGGAAGACTAGGGCTCTACCATTGAGCTACGCCCGCACACGACGCGCCGCAGGTCACGAGGGCCGCGGCACGGACAGCATCGTAGCGGGTCCCGGGCGGTCCCCGCACGCCCCATAAAGAGGGGGCGTCGCACTGTCTCCGTGCATGTACCCTACGTGTCGCACCGACGGGGTGTGGCGCAGCTTGGTAGCGCGTCCGCTTTGGGAGCGGAAGGCCGTGGGTTCAAATCCCGCCACCCCGACCACCAGGATCACGCGTCACAAGATCGCGTTGTGGGCGTCATCCCGCTTGCGGTTACTATGCAAGCTGCGTGCCCGTGTGTCTCTCTGACCGGGCCGATCGGCCGGAACCGCCACCAAGCGGCATCGGCAGAATCCAAGAATCAGCCACCAAGGAGACCGAACCGTGAAGAGCGCCGTGGAGACCCTGAACCCGACCCGGGTTCGGCTCACTGTCGAGGTGCCCTTCGAGGAGCTCAAGGACAGCCTCGACGCGGCGTACAAGAAGATCAACCAGCAGGTCACGGTCAAGGGCTTCCGTAAGGGCAAGATCCCGGCTCGTGTGATCGACCAGCGGTTCGGCCGTGGTGCGGTGCTGGAGGAGGCCGTCAACGACGCCCTCCCGAAGTTCTACACCGAGGCGGTCAACGAGGCCGAGGTCAACCCGCTGGGTCAGCCCGAGGTCGACATCACCGAGCTGAAGGACGGCGAGCTGCTGGCCTTCACCGCCGAGGTCGACATCCGCCCGACGATCGAGATCCCGGACTACTCCGGCATCGAGGTCACCGTCGACGCGGTCGAGGTCACCGACGAGGACGTCGACAAGTCCGTGCAGCAGCTGCGCGAGCGCTTCGCCTCCACCAACCCGGTCGAGCGTGCCGCCGCCGAGGGCGACGTCGTCACCATCGACCTCGAGGCCAAGGTCGACGGCGAGGTCCTCCCCGACGGTGTCGCCCAGGGCGTCTCGTACACCATCGGTTCCGGCGAGCTCCTCGACGGCATCGACGAGGCCGTCACCGGCCTGGAGGCCGGCGGCGAGGCCACCTTCACCTCGCAGCTGAAGGGCGGCTCCGCCGAGGGCAAGGACGCCGAGGTCACCGTCAAGGTCACCGCCGTCGCCGCCCGTGAGCTCCCCGAGCTGGACGACGAGTTCGCGCAGCTCGCGTCCGAGTTCGACACCCTCGACGAGCTCAAGGCCGACAGCCGCAAGCGCCTCGAGAACATGAAGCAGTTCGACCAGGCCACCCAGGCCCAGGAGCGCGTCCTCGACGAGCTGCTGAAGCTGGCGGAGGTCCCGATCCCCGAGAAGCTCCTCGAGGACGAGATCAACACCCGCAAGCACAACCTGGAGCACCACCAGCTCGGCCAGATGGGCCTCGACCTCGCGAAGTACCTGGAGATCCAGGGCAAGACCGAGGAAGAGTTCCTGGCGGAGACCAAGGAGCAGGCCGAGAAGGGCATCAAGACGCAGTTCATCCTCGATGAGCTCGTCAACAAGGAGAAGCTGAACGTCAGCCAGGAGGAGCTCACCGAGCACCTCATGCGCCGCGCCGCCTCCTCCGGCATGTCCCCCGACCAGTTCGCCCAGGCCGTCGTCGAGGGTGGCCAGGTGCCGATGCTCGTCGGCGAGGTCGCCCGCGGCAAGGCCCTCGCGGTCGTCGTCGAGGCCGCCAAGGTCGTCGACACCAACGGTGAGACCGTCGACCTCGAGGACGAAGAGGACGAGGCCGCCGCCGAGGCGGTCGAGGCCGTCACCGGCGACACCGAGGTCGACGAGGAGAAGTAGTCGAGGCCCCGGCCTCGCGCTGAACCCCTGGTCCACGGGCCCGGACGCACTGCTGTGCGCCGGGCCCGTGCCCGTCTGCGGGCCCCTCGGAGCCTCCAGTAACCTTGCGCTCCCAGCGAACAGTTCGGGAACCGGGATGGCGTTGTCCTACCTGCGCGTTAGGGTCCATGAATAGCGAGGGCACTGCCCTCCGAACGAGACGCTGAGACGGCCGGAGCAGAGCCGTCGGAGACGAGCAGGTGGATACGTGACGAATCTGAAGCCTTACGCCGCGGGTGAGCCGTCCATCGGTGGTGGCCTCGGCGACCATGTCTACAACCGGCTGCTCGGCGAGCGGATCATCTTCCTCGGCCAGCAGGTCGACGACGAGATCGCCAACAAGATCACCGCGCAGATGCTTCTGCTGGCAGCCGACCCGGACAAGGACATCTTCCTCTACGTCAACAGCCCGGGTGGCTCGGTGACGGCCGGTATGGCCATCTACGACACCATGCAGTACATCCCGAACGACGTCGTCACCATCGGTATGGGCATGGCGGCCTCCATGGGCCAGTTCCTGCTCACCGGCGGCGCCGCCGGCAAGCGCTTCGCGCTGCCGAACACCGACATCCTGATGCACCAGGGCTCCGCCGGCATCGGCGGCACCGCCTCGGACATCAAGATCCAGGCCGAGTACCTCCTTCGCACGAAGAAGCGCATGGCCGAGATCACCGCGCACCACTCCGGCCAGACCGTCGAGGCGATCATCCGCGACGGCGACCGCGACCGCTGGTTCACCGCGGAGGAGGCCAAGGAGTACGGCCTCATCGACGAGATCATTTCTGCCGCTTCGGGCGTTCCGGGCGGCGGCGGCACGGGCGCCTGAGCCCCGTCAGCCCGCCGAAGAGCCCCAGCCCACCGAACGCCACCAGGACGGTGAACAACCAGATGCAGAACAACCTCTCCGCGAGCGGCCTCTACACGGGCGCGCCGATGGACAGCCGGTACGTCGTCCCGCGCTTCGTCGAGCGCACCTCGCAGGGCATCCGCGAGTACGACCCGTACGCGAAGCTCTTCGAGGAGCGCGTGATCTTCCTCGGCGTGCAGATCGACGACGCCTCCGCCAACGACGTCATGGCACAGCTGCTGTGCCTGGAGTCGATGGACCCGGACCGCGACATCTCGATCTACATCAACAGCCCGGGCGGCTCCTTCACCGCCCTCACGGCCATCTACGACACGATGCAGTTCGTGAAGCCGGACATCCAGACGGTCTGCATGGGCCAGGCGGCCTCCGCCGCGGCCGTGCTGCTCGCCGCCGGTACGCCCGGCAAGCGGATGGCCCTGCCGAACGCCCGCGTGCTGATCCACCAGCCGTCCGGCGGCACCGGCCGTGAGCAGCTCTCCGACCTGGAGATCGCGGCCAACGAGATCCTGCGCATGCGCACCCAGCTGGAGGAGATGCTGGCCAAGCACTCCTCGACGCCGATCGAGAAGATCCGCGACGACATCGAGCGCGACAAGATCCTGACCGCCGAGGACGCCCTCGCGTACGGCCTGGTCGACCAGATCGTCTCGACCCGCAAGAGCACGGCCGCCGCGGCAGCCTGACGCTCGACCTTCCCCTGGCACGGTCCGCGTGGCCGAATCACGACCATGTGAACCGTGCCAAGGGGGGCCCGAACGGGGGGCCCGGCAAGGTACCGTCGAATATGAGGCACCAGGAGTCGCTGAACCAAGCGCTCCCAGGCGAAGGGGAAGCACCTCGTGGCACGCATCGGTGATGGCGGCGATCTGCTCAAGTGCTCGTTCTGCGGAAAGAGCCAGAAGCAGGTGAAGAAGCTCATCGCGGGACCCGGTGTGTACATCTGCGATGAGTGCATCGACCTCTGCAACGAGATCATCGAGGAAGAACTCGCGGAGACGAGCGAGGTGCGGTGGGAGGAGCTCCCCAAGCCCCGCGAGATCTACGAGTTCCTCGAGGGGTACGTCGTCGGGCAGGAGCCCGCGAAGAAGGCCCTCTCGGTCGCGGTGTACAACCACTACAAGCGCGTCCAGGCCGGCGAGAACGGCGGCGGGGCGGGCCGTGACGACGCCATCGAGCTGGCGAAGTCCAACATTCTGCTGCTGGGCCCCACGGGCTCCGGCAAGACGCTGCTCGCGCAGACCCTGGCGCGCATGCTCAACGTCCCGTTCGCCATCGCCGACGCGACGGCGCTGACGGAGGCCGGCTATGTCGGCGAGGACGTCGAGAACATCCTGCTCAAGCTGATCCAGGCGGCCGACTACGACGTCAAGAAGGCCGAGACCGGGATCATCTACATCGACGAGATCGACAAGGTCGCCCGCAAGAGCGAAAACCCGTCGATCACGCGTGACGTGAGCGGTGAAGGCGTCCAGCAGGCCCTGCTGAAGATCCTTGAGGGCACGACGGCCTCCGTCCCGCCGCAGGGCGGCCGGAAGCACCCGCACCAGGAGTTCATCCAGATCGACACGACGAACGTGCTCTTCATCGTGGGCGGCGCCTTCGCCGGCCTGGAGAAGATCATCGAGTCGCGTGCGGGCGCCAAGGGCATCGGCTTCGGGGCGACGATCCGCTCGAAGCGCGAGATCGAGGCGAGCGACCAGTTCCAGGAGGTCATGCCGGAGGACCTGGTGAAGTTCGGGATGATCCCGGAGTTCATCGGCCGCCTCCCCGTGATCACCTCGGTCCACAACCTCGACCGCGAGGCCCTGCTCAAGATCCTCGTCGAGCCGCGCAACGCGCTGGTGAAGCAGTACCAGCGCCTCTTCGAACTCGACGGCGTGGAGCTGGACTTCGACCGCCCGGCCCTGGAGGCCATCGCCGACCAGGCGATCCTGCGCGGCACGGGCGCGCGTGGCCTGCGGGCCATCATGGAAGAGGTCCTGATGTCGGTGATGTACGAGGTCCCGTCCCGCAAGGACGTGGCCCGCGTGGTCATCACGGCCGACGTCGTCCACAACAACGTGAACCCGACGCTGGTGCCGAGGATCGTGAAGAACGACGGCCGGCACGAGAAGTCGGCGTATTTTTTTAAAAAACAGGGGCGCCCGGCCGGTTTACTTGATTCTTC
>NZ_JBSGWV010000005.1:166932-307838 GCF_053609105.1 Streptomyces sp. NPDC054975 | reverse complement strand
CAACCCCGTCGGGCCCCCCCCGGGGGGGGGGGGGGCCCCCCCTTCCGTACGTCTCAGTACGCGCGGCCGCCGCGTCTCATCGCCAGGGTCACGAACGCGGCCCCCACGGCCAGGAAGCCCGTCCCGCCGATCACGTACGGCGTCGTGTTCGGGCTGCCCGTCTCCGCGAGCCGCGCGCCCTCGGCCGCGCGCTCCTGCTCGGTGGCGGTGACGCGACCCTCGTCGGTCGCGTTCGCGGACGGGACGAACCACAGGGCGAAGAGCAGCGCCCCGGCCGCCGTGGCGGTCAGCAGCGGGCGTCGTGCGACGGACACAGAGATTCGATCCCCCTTGCGGAAACCGGAATTGGCGGCTTCCGCCGATGCTAATGAACACAGCGGGTCGGATGAAAGTCGAGCACCCCGGCGGCCTACGCTCCGTCGTATGAGTACTTCCGAGACATCACGTTATGTACGGCTTCGGGTGGAAGTCGTCCTGGAGATCAACGACTCCGAGGAGCTGACCGGCGCCGCCGTCGGCCGGATCGACGCCGACGAGTTCATGCCCGAGGAGGAGCGGGTACACGCACGCTCGTCCGTACGCGAGGACGACGCCGAGGCGCTGGCCTATCTGATCGAGCCGTTCGACCTGGTCAGCGAGGTCCCCGGCGTCGAACTCGTGCAGGCCTCCTGGAGCAGCGAGGAGGTCGACCACGACCCCGATGCCCAGGAGTGGGACCTTGACGAGGAAGATGAGGTGGACGAGGACGACACGGAACGGGTCTGACGGGGGCCTCGCACCCCCACGAAGCCCCGGTACGGCGCCTTCGTACCGGGGCTTCGCCCTGTACGGGAACCGAACGGACCGTGCGTACGTGTCGATCAGTGGCGTTCCCCACAAACCCACCGCTGGTGGAACCGCGGAGGGTCTCATGGATGTTCAGACGAGTGTTGGCAGGGATTCGGCGACGATGGAGAAGCGTGTGATGACGGACAGCAAGCGCCGCAGGAGCCTGGCGGCGGCGGCCGCGGTGCTCAGCGGCGTGTTGGTGCTCTCTGCGTGCAGCGACGAGGACAAGAGCGGCGCCGCCGACCCCTCGAAGTCGGCACAGTCACAGGCTCAGGTCGACGAGGCCGCGGCGCAGAAGACGTCGAAGGCCCAGATATCCATCTCGCCGAAGAACGGTGCCACCAACGCGTCGATCAACAACGACGCCAAGGTGACCGTCACGGACGGCACGCTCACCGAGGTCACGCTCACCACCGCCGAGGGCGACGCCGTCAAGGGTGAGATCTCCGCCGACGGCACGAGCTGGAAGCCCACCGGTGCGCTCAAGCGCGCCACGGTCTACAAGCTCGCGGCGACCGCGAAGGACGCGGACGGCCTGGAGGCGCACGAGAACTCCTCCTTCACCACCGTCTCTCAGGCCAACAGCTTCATCGGCAACTTCACGCCTGAGGACGGCTCCACCGTCGGCGTCGGCATGCCGGTGTCGATCAACTTCAACAAGGCCATCACCGACAAGGCCGCCGTCCAGGGCGGCATCAAGGTGACCTCCAGCAGCGGCCAGGAGGTCGTCGGGCACTGGTTCAACTCCCAGCGCCTGGACTTCCGCCCCGACGACTACTGGACCGAGGGCTCGACGGTCACGCTGAAGCTGAACCTCGACGGCGTCGAGGGCGCCAAGGGTGTCTTCGGCGTCCAGCAGAAGACCGTCACCTTCAAGATCGGCCGTAACCAGGTCTCCACCGTCGACGTCGCCACCAAGACCATGACGGTCAAGCAGGACGGCAAGACGGTCAAGACCATCCCGATCTCCGCCGGCTCCCCGGAGAACCCGACCTACAACGGTCAGATGGTGATCTCCGAGAAGTTCAAGGAGACCCGGATGAACGGCGCCACCGTCGGCTTCACCGACGACGACGGCAAGGGCGAGTACGACATCAAGGACGTCCCGCACGCCATGCGGCTGTCCACGTCGGGCACGTTCATCCACGGCAACTACTGGGGCCCTGACTCGATCTTCGGCTCCGCCAACACCAGCCACGGCTGTGTGGGCCTGAACGACGTCAAGGGCGCCGGCGACCCGAACCAGATGGCCGCCTGGCTCTACGACCACTCGATCGTCGGCGACGTCGTCATCGTCAAGAACTCCAAGGACAAGACGATCGCCCCGGACAACGGCCTCAACGGCTGGAACATGAGCTGGTCGGCGTGGAAGGCCGGCTCGGCGGTCTGACCCCTCGGCACGCGTACAAGAACGGCGGGCCCCTCCGTGTGGAGGGGCCCGCCGTTCTCGTACACCGTCCTTCTTGTCCCCACCGTCCTAGCGGACGACCGATTCCTCCACGCCCCACTGCGCGAGCAACCGCAGCGCGTCCGCCGAGGGCGTCCCCGGCTCCGCGTGGTACGTCACCAGCACGAGATCCGGGTCCGGTCCGGCGACCTTCAGCGACTCGTACTGGAGAGTCAGCTCGCCCACCAGCGGATGGCGCAGCCGCTTGGAGCCGTGACCCTTGTCGGCGACCGTGTGCGCCGCCCACAGCGAGCGGAACTCCTCGCTCCGTACCGACAGCTCACCCACCAGCTCCAGCAGGGCCGGGTCCTCCGGATAGCAGCCCGCGTACAGCCGCAGCACGCTCACCACCTCGGTCGCCTTGGCGTCCCAGTCGAGGTAGAGATCGCGGGAGTTCGGGTCGAGGAAGACCATCCGCGCCATGTTCCGCTCGCGCGGCTCCCAGGTCGTGAAGTCGCCCAGCAGCGCCCGGGCCATCCGGTTCCAGGCAAGGATGTCGAGACGCCGGCCGGCGACGAAGGCCGGGACGGTCTCCATCGAGTCGAGCAGCTGCACCAGACCCGGCCGTACCTGCTGCGGCCGCGCGATCGCCGCCCGGTGCTGCTTCTTCTTCGCCGTCGGCTTGGCCAGGTGCGTCAGATGCGCCCGCTCGCTGTCGTTCAGCCGCAGCGCCCGGGCGATCGAGTCCAGGACCTCCATGGACACATTGCGCCCGTTGCCCTGCTCAAGCCGCGTGTAGTACGCGACGGAGACCCCGGCCAGCTGCGCCAGCTCCTCCCGGCGCAGTCCGGGTACGCGGCGGTGGCGGCCGAAGTCCGGCAGGCCCACGTCCTCCGGCTTCAGCCGGGCCCGGCGCGAGCGCAGGAATTCGCTGAGTTCCGCACTGAGATCCATGCAGCCCGATTATCCCAGGTCGTAGGCTCGGGCGGACGGGTGTTCCTGTCCCTGCCAGTAGTACGTCCGCCCGTCGTAGGCAGAACAGGTGGCTGGGTGGCGCGCGCCCGCTCCGGCAGGCTGAACGCCATGAGCACCCACGCCACCACCCCGAACACCCCTCACACGGCGATGGCGACCACGGTCGCCGCCTACGCGGCCCCCGCCGCGAACGCGCCCCTGGAGCGCACCACCGTGCCCCGTCGGCCGGTCGGCGAGCACGACGTCCTCATCGAGATCAAGTACGCCGGCATCTGCCACTCCGACATCCACCAGGCCCGTGACGGCTGGGGCGAGGGCATCTTCCCGATGGTGCCCGGCCACGAGATCGCCGGCGTCGTCACCGAGGTCGGCTCCGGCGTCACCCGGCACCAGGTCGGCGACCGCGTCGGCGTCGGCTGCTTCGTCGACTCCTGCCGAGAGTGCGAGTACTGCCTGAAGGGCCTGGAGCAGTACTGCTCGGGCACCGGCATGACCGGCACGTACAACGCCCTCGACAAGAACGGCGAGCCGACCTACGGCGGCTACTCCACCCACATCGTCGTCGACGAGAACTACACCCTGCGCATCCCGGACGGCATCGCGCTCGACGAGGCCGCCCCGCTGCTCTGCGCCGGCATCACCCTCTACTCGCCGCTCGCCCACTGGCAGGCAGGCCCCGGCAAGAAGGTCGCCATCGTCGGCCTCGGCGGCCTCGGGCACATGGGCGTCAAGATCGCCCACGCCCTCGGCGCCGAGGTGACCGTGCTCAGCCAGTCGCTGAAGAAGCGCGAGGACGGCCTGAAGCTCGGCGCCGACCACTACTACGCGACCAGCGACCCGGCGACCTTCACCGAGCTCGCGGGCACCTTCGACCTGATCGTCTCCACCGTCTCGGCCCCGATCGACTTCGGCGCCTTCCTCGGCCTGCTCAAGACCGACGGCGCGATGGTGAACGTGGGCGCCCCCGAGGAGCCGATCGCGCTCAACCTGTTCGCGCTGCTCGGCGGCCGCAAGACGCTCGCCGGATCGATGATCGGCGGGATCGCGGAGACCCAGGAGATGCTGGACTTCTGCGCCGAGCACGGCCTCGGCGCCGAGATCGAGCTGATCCGCGCCGACCAGATCAACGAGGCGTACGAGCGCGTCCTCGCGAGTGACGTGCGGTACCGCTTCGTGATCGACGCCGCCACGATCTGAGGCCACGGGAGGACGACGGCCCGTAGGAGGCGTCGGGTCGTCGTCCGGTCGGCGGGGCGGGCGGGATCGGTGAGGTCGGAGCGTCGGCGGGGTCGGCCCGAGGGGCCCGCGGGGCCTGTCTGCGAGGGCCTGGAGGTCCGAGGGGCCCGTTCCCGAGCTCCCTGAGCGTGCCGCCGGGGCATGACATGCGAGGTAATCGACCCGCACGGCATGCCCCGGCACCCTGACGTCATGACCGCTTACGCACTCGCCAACCTCCGCCCGCAGTCCGGCCTCCACGAGGAGGTCCTCACCTACATGGAGCGGGTCAAGGCCACCCTCGACCCCTACGGCGGCCACTTCCTCGTCCACGGCGCTCCCGAGCGGGAGGTCCGGGAGGGCGAGTGGCCCTGCGACCTGGTCCTCGTCGCCTTCCCGTCGATGGACCACGCCCGCCGCTGGTACGACTCGGCCGCCTACCAGGAGTTGATCCCGCTGCGCGCCCGGCACATCCAGGGCGACCTGCTGCTGATCGACGGGGTCGCCCCGGGGTACGACCCGGCGACGACCGCCGCGCTGCTGCGGACGGGGCCGGGCTCAGGCGGCGCGGCCTGAGCGGAGCTCCAGCCGGGTTCCGCCGAAGCCCGCGCGGAAGCGGTGGTCGTGCGAGACCGCGACGACCGCGCCCCGGAAGGCGGCCAGGGCCGCCTCCAGCTCCTCCACCAGGGAGAGCGCCACGTGGTTGGTCGGCTCGTCCAGGACGAGCAGGTCGGCGGGGCGTGTCACGAGCCGGGCCAGCTCCAGGCGGCGCTGCTGGCCCACCGAGAGCCGCGCCACCGGGACGGCCAGGTCCTCCTCCCGGAACAGCCCGACGGCGAGCAGCTCCGCCGCATGCTCCTCGGGCAGCCCAGGGCGGCCGGCGGCGTACGCCGTGAGCAGCGGCTTCGGAGACGGTACGGGAGGCAGTTCCTGGGCCAGGTACCCGACCCGGGCGGACCGGACGACCGTTCCGCCGTCGGGCCGCAGGTCACCGGCGAGGACCCGGAGCAGGGTCGTCTTCCCGGCCCCGTTGGGCCCGCAGACGAGCAGCCGGTCGCCGGCCGAGACCCGCAGCTTGTCGACCCGGAGCCGATCGCCGACGACGACGTCCACGAGCTCGGCGAGCACGCGCGGGGCATCGCCGACCGTCGTGAACGCCGCACGGAAACGCAGGGGCTCCGGCGGTGGCGGCACAGGGCACCTCCGCAGCTGCTCGAGCCGCGTGCGGGCGGCTCTGACCTGCCCGGACAGCTTGTTCTCCGACGAGCGCCGGTGCTTGCCGAAGCCTTGCCTTGGATCCTTACCACTCCCCACGAGCCGCTGCCCGGCCGCCGCCACCAGCTCCTCCGTACGGGCCAGCTCCTCCCCCCACTCCTCGTACTCCTGGGCCCAGCGGCGGCGGGCCGCCGCCTTCGCCGCCCGGTAGCCGGACCAGCCGTCCCCGTACCGGGTCACGGCGCGGGTGTCCCGGTCGACCTCCAGGACCGTCGTCGCCATGCCCTCCAGGAACGCCCGGTCGTGGGTGACCGCGACCACCGTGCCCTGGTGGCCGCGCAGCCGTTCCTCCAGCCAGTCGGTGGCGGCCCGGTCGAGATGGTTCGTCGGCTCGTCGAGCAGCAGGAGTTCGGCGCCGGAGGCGAGGACGCAGGCGAGGGCGAGCCGGGACTGCTCGCCGCCGGAGAGCGTGCCGACGGGCCGCTCGTACGGGACGTGCCCGAGACCAAGGCCGTGCAGGGCGGCGGCGACCCGGGCATCGGCGTCGTACCCGCCCCGCTCCTCGAACCGGGTGGCGAGCTCGCCGTACGCGGTGAGTTCCTCGGGGGTCGCGGAACCGAGGGTCTCCTCGGCGGCCCGCATCTCCCGCTCCATCGAGCGGAGTTCGGCGAGCGCCGCGTCGACGGTGTCGCGCACGGTGTGCTCGGGTCCGACGCCGAAGGTCTCGGCGAGCGTCTGGGCGAGCCGGGCGACCCCATCGGGGAAGCGGACGGTCACCTGCCCACTGTCGGGGCCTTCCGCCCCGGCGAGCAGCCGCAGCAGAGTGGACTTGCCGGAGCCGTTCTCCCCGATGACGGCGGCCTTCTCGCCGGGCCGCACGGTGAACGAGACTCGTTCGAGGACGGAGCGGGTCCCGTAGGACTTGGAGACGTCTTTGACGGTCAACTGGGCGCGGTCGCGCATGGGATCTTTCCCTGGGGGACGGGTTCGTTTCGGACCGTTCGAAGGGACACCGGGCCACCGCCACCGCGCCCGGGGGGCGCCGGATCAGCGGCTCAGACCGTGTCCACGGCCGAAATCAGAGAAAGAAGTAGTACGAACCCATACGCCCGAGCATATCCGGCCGCCCCGCCATCGGCGCGGCCATTTTCCGCCGCGAACGCACCTCGCCGCCATGCGGCCACCATCGCGGGACCCGTCAGTCCTCCGGGATGACGGGCTGCTTCTCGCTCCCTCCGAACAGGAAGTCGTAGACGTCCTGCAGGTAGGTGTAGAGGGCGGCGTCGGTCCCGAACTCGATGGATGTCAGGGATTCGTACTCTTCCGCCGTGAGCTGCTTTTCGTTCAGGACGGACACCAGTCCCCGCCGCACCGCATCTGTCCACTCCGGTTTGAAGTGCTTCAGCGTCTCACGGGTCGCCGACATGTCGTCGTACGCCACCTCCTGTTGGAGATAGACGCTGATGAAACGACGGAGTTCTTCATTCACGGTGAGGTGCCTCCTAGGGGTGTCTCACGTAGGCGGGGTTCGGGTACATCGTATGCAGTTTCCAAGCCCCGTCCTGGAAGTGGTAGACAGGCTTGATGAATCCACCTTCGAAGTCCACCTTGAGGGCGGTGCCTGGATCGGAAGGATCGAGGTAGAAGCCACTGCAACGCTCGTGGCCGTCTTCGCCAAGAACATCCTCGATGGGTACCTTGTCCGGCGGAATTCCGTTGTCTTCAATGTATTTACGGCAGTATTCGTCCGCCGTCACCAAGTCCTCCGGATTCTCGAACTTGGTTGCGTATGCTCCACAACGGTGCACCCCGCCGTGCACGCCGTCCACGGTGCTGTTCGTCAGCGGATCCTTCTGCTGCTCCAGCTTCATGTGGCCTACGTATTGAGAGTTGGGGCCGTACAGCTTGGGCGAGCCGTTCTCGAGAATCGGCTTGCCAAGGCGGTCTTTCAGTTGGTCCTCGGTCACGTCCAGGTGCCGCCCCGGGGCGTGCCCCTCGCCGCCTTTCCGGTCGTCCAACTCGTCGATCCGCTGCTTGACTGCTTCCGGGTCCAAGGTCTCGTCAGATGTCGTCCGTTCCGTGTCGCCGTCCTCGCTGCTGTCGGACACGGCGTCGTCATCTGTTCCGTCCGATTCCGGCGGACCTAGGGTTGCGTCGGGCTCCGGGGCCACCTCGGGTTCCGCTTCGACGGGGTCCTCGACAGCGGGGTCATCGTCGTCCGCAGCCTCTGCGCCGGGGGCGTCGGGTTCTGGTGCGTCCGGCTCCCTGTGATCGCCGTCGGCCGGCTCTTCCACGGCCTCGGCGAGTCCGGCCTCGTCGTTCTCTTCCCGTTCGGCCTCCTCCGCGCCGTCCTCGTCGCCAGAATCCCGAGTCAGCCCCGGTTCATCAGGAAGATTCTCTTCTGCACCGTCCAGGGCCTCTGCTGCGGATTCGATCGGCTCTTCCGGCTCGTCGCGCGGCTGCTCCGTCTTCTCGGGGCCCGACAGGTTTTCCACGTCACCCGGTTCATCGGGCTCCGCGTCCCCGCCGTTCGAGGGATCCTCCAAGCCGGACTCCGCCTCGGCGTCCTCGGCCGGCTCGACCGGTTCCCCGGCCTCCTTTGCCTCCGCGTCAGGCGGATCGGGTATTTCGAGCTCCGGCGGCTGGGTCTCCGTGCCCTCGCCGCCGTGCAGCTCGCTCATCTATCGCCTCCCCCGGCGCATGTCTGTCTCATGGCTTACGCATGGTGCGCCCGAAGCAAGACAGTGTCCCGGCACCCTCTTGTGCCTCAGCCGTCGGCCTTCGCGACGCCGATCGGGCAGGAGACGCCCGTGCCGCCGATGCCGCAGTAACCGGCCGGGTTCTTGTCCAGGTACTGCTGGTGGTATCCCTCGGCCGGATAGAAGGTGCGGCCCTCGACCGGGAGGAGCTCCGTGCTGATCGTGCCGTAGCCGGAGCCCGTCAGGACCTTCTGGTACGCGGCGCGGGAGGCCTCGGCGGTCTCGGCCTGGGCGGGGGAGTGGGTGTAGATCGCCGAGCGGTACTGGGTGCCGACGTCGTTGCCCTGGCGGAAGCCCTGGGTCGGGTCGTGGGACTCCCAGAAGAGCTTGAGCAGCCGCTCGTACGAGACCTTCGCGGGGTCGAAGACGACCCGGACGACCTCGGTGTGGCCCGTGAGGCCCGAGCAGACCTCCTCGTACACGGGGTTCTGCGTGAAGCCGCCCTGGTAGCCGACGAGGGTCGTCCAGACGCCCTCGGTCTGCCAGAACTTGCGCTCGGCGCCCCAGAAGCAGCCGAGGGCGAAGTCCGCGACCTCAAGGCCCTCCGGGTAGGGGCCGAGCAGCGGGTTGCCCAGGACCGTGTGACGCTCGGGCACCTGGAACTCGGGCTCCGGGCGACCCTTCAGCGCCTGCTCGGGCGTGGGGAGGACGGGGGTGCGTGACAGAAACATGCGGCATCTCCTCGACGGTGGGCGTTACGCACAACGCCCGAGGGCCGGGAGGGATTCCCCGGCCCCCCGGGCGCTTGACCCCGGCCCCCCGGGCGCTTGACCCGGGACCCTGAGCCCTGGCCCCCCGGGCACTTGACCCGGGACCCCGAGCCCCGGGCCCCGGACGCTCCCGGCCCCGGGCCCCGAGCCCGCGCCCCGGCCCCCGGGCATCGCTCACACGCCGGACCCCAGCCCCCGCGCGTCGCTCACACGCCGAGCCCCCGCTCAGTGCGGCAGCGTCGCCGGGCTGCCGCCATTCGCCTCGTAGCCCGCCACCGCCAGGTTCCGGTACACCGTGTACTCCGCCGCCGGGTCGCCGTTCAGCGTCCAGGGCAGCGCACCCACGTGGCCGTCCACGTGCACCAGTTGGTGCATCGCCTCCGACCAGCGTTCCGCGCGGACCAGGAAGAGGACGAGCAGGTGCCGGACGTGCGCCAGCATCGGGTCGTCGGGGCGCGCCGAGTGGACCGCGTACAGCGCGCCCTCCATCGCCTTGCGCACCACCTCGGTCCGGAAGAAGTCCTGGACGAGCACGATCTCCGGCAGGTGCTCGTAGACCGCGAACAGCGGCAGCGCGGCCAGCAGCGAGCCCTGCGGGGCGCGCGCGGCGGCGGCCGTCGCGAAGCGGTCGGCGTCCTCGCGCGAGCCGTGCCACTTCTCGCACCAGTAGTGCAGCGCCGCCAGGTGGGCGCCCATGTGCTGCGGCGCCCGGTCGATGATCTTCGCCCAGACCTGGTCGAACTCCTCGTGGCTGTAGCCGAGGCCCCGCGCGACGGCGAGCTGCGTGATGTACGGGACGGGGTCGCCGGGGGCGAGCAGCGCCGCCTCCTCGCTGACCTTCTTCGCCTCTTCGAGGATGATCCGGAAGTCGTCGGTGCCGGCCGCGGACGAGCGCCACGCCTGCTGCACCAGGAACTCCGCGTGCACGGCCGCCCCGCCCGGGTCCTTGGGGGAGTCCGCACGCCAGGCGCGCAGCCACGCCCCGCCCACGCCGGGCCTCTGCTGGAGCTCCAGGGAGGCCGCGCCCGCGAACGCCTGCACGCGCTGCCAGCGGACCTCGCCCTCCTTCTCCGTACCGGCGAGCAGCTGCGAGGCCGCGCGCCACTCCTGGGTCGCCTGGACCACGTCGAGGACGTCGAGCAGGTCCTGGTCGGGCCCCGGCATCCGTACGTCCTGCTCCTCCTGGCGCAGGAAGCCGTACGCCTCGGGGTCGGCGGCGTCGGGCGAACCGGGCGCGACCTGACGGATCCCGACGCCGGACCGGCGGCGCCGCACGTACGGGGTCAGGACCGCGACCAGCAGCGCGACCGCCATCAGGAACCAGAGAATCTCCATGTGTCCATTGTCCAGGACACTCCCCGAGACGATGGGCGGCGGTCCCCGGCCCTCGGGACTACGCTCCTGAACCATGAGCGACGAGCACATCCACCAGAGCTTCGAGACCCGCGCGATCCACGCGGGCAACACCGCCGACCCGCTGACCGGCGCGGTCGTCCCGCCCATCTATCAGGTCTCCACGTACAAGCAGGACGGCGTGGGCGGGCTGCGCGGCGGTTACGAGTACAGCCGGAGCGCCAACCCCACGCGCACCGCCCTCGAGGAGAACCTCGCGGCCCTCGAAGGCGGCCGTCGCGGGCTCGCCTTCGCCTCCGGTCTGGCCGCCGAGGACTGCCTGCTGCGGACGCTGCTCGCACCCGGCGACCACGTGGTCATCCCGAACGACGCCTACGGCGGCACCTTCCGGCTCTTCGCCAAGGTCGTCCAGCGCTGGGGCGTCGACTTCTCCGTCGCGGACACCTCGGACGTCGAGTCCGTGCGCGGCGCGATCAACGACCGTACGAAGGTGATCTGGGTCGAGACCCCGTCGAACCCGCTGCTCGGCATCACCGACATCGCGGCGGTCGCGGCCGTGGCGCGGTCGGCCGGCGCGAAGCTGGTCGTCGACAACACCTTCGCCTCGCCCTACCTCCAGCAGCCGTTGGCGCTCGGCGCGGACGTCGTCGTGCACTCGCTGACGAAGTACATGGGCGGGCACTCGGACGTCGTCGGCGGCGCGCTGGTGACGGCCGACGAGGCGCTCGGCGAGGAACTGGCGTACCACCAGAACGCGATGGGCGCGGTCGCCGGGCCGTTCGACTCGTGGATCGTGCTGCGCGGCATCAAGACGCTGGCGGTCCGCATGGACCGGCACAGCGAGAACGCGGAGAAGATCGCGGAGATGCTGACCCAGCACCCGAAGGTCACCCAGGTCCTGTACCCGGGTCTGCCGGAGCACCCGGGCCACGAGATCGCCGCCAAGCAGATGAAGTCCTTCGGCGGAATGATCTCCTTCCGCGTCACCGGCGGCGAGGAGGCGGCGGTCGAGGTCTGCAACCGCGCGAAGCTCTTCACCCTGGGCGAGTCCCTGGGCGGTGTCGAGTCGCTGATCGAGCACCCGGGCCGGATGACGCACGCGAGCGTGGCCGGTTCCGCCCTCGAGGTCCCGGCCGATCTGGTCCGCCTCTCGGTGGGCATCGAGAACGTCGACGACCTGCTGGCGGACCTGCGCCAGGCGCTGGGCTGACAACCACCCCGAGCCGGGCCTCTGTCGAGGGGCCCGGCTTCGTGCGGTCAGGCGGCGACCTTCTCGTCCTCCAGCGACTTACGGACCGTGGCGCGCAGCTCGGGGCTGTCGGTGTGGCCGTGCACCGAGATGGCGTGCTCGGTCGCGGCCCGTACGACTTCCTCCTCCTCACCGATGATGGTGAGGGTGCAGTTCATGACGCTGGGTTCCTTGCGGCAGTCGGCGACTTTCCTGGTCATGAGGGCCTCCTCGACTCGCTGGCTCCCTCCAGGCTAAGACCGCCGTCACCAGCCTTCGAGCGGTGGCGTCGTCTTCGCCGGCGGTACGTGCCAGGGCTCGGCCACCGACGCCCAGACCACGAAGACGAGCACGGCCACGAAAGCCAGCGCCCACAGGGCCCGGCGTACCGCCCGGCCGCGGCGGAGCAGCCGGGTGCCGCGCGCGACGGCCCGGCCGGCCAGGTCGGCGGGGACCTGCGGGTGCGGGGACTCCAGCATCCGCCGGACCTCGTCCTCCTTGTCGTCGTGCCGGCTCACGAGGCGAGCCTCCCGGGTCCCCCGAGCTTCCTCGGCCCTCCGGCCTTCCCGGGCTTCCCCCCGGCCTCCCCGGGGCCCCCGAGCCTCCCGCCCCCTCCGCGCCGCCGCTCCCGCAGGGCGTACACGGAGCGGGAGCAGATGGCCCGTACCCGGTCCTCGGGCAGTCCGAGCAGAGCCGCGGTCTGTTCCTCCGCCACCCCCTCGTACAGGCGCAGCACCACGACGAGGCGTTCCTGCGGGGTGAGCGCGGAGAGGATGCCGCCCCGGCCGCGGTGGTGGCGCCAGGCGGTGCGCGCGAAGCGGGCGGCGAGGTCGGCGCGCGTGCGGTCGTACGGGTCCTCACCGCGCAACCGGCCCCAGTGGGCGTAGGTGTGCGCGAGGGAGGCGGTCAACAGCGCCTCGGCGTGCGGGTTTCGGGCGCGGGTCTCGGCGGTGAGCAGCGTCGCGGCATGCAGCAGCCGCCCCGCCGCCCCCGCCACGAACGCCTCGAACTGCCGGGTGTGGAAGCGGGGTTCGCCCGCGTGCCCGTCCTGCCGATCTCGCACGTCCTCATATGAGGACAGGGCGCGGCCGTGGTCAAGAGGTCGGGGCGGACTCCGTGTCCGGAGCGGGCGGCAGGCCGGACTGGCGGGCGGAGAGCGCCGAGTTGAAGCGGGTGAGCAGGGTGCAGAACGACTCGCGCTCCGCGGGCGTCCAGCCCTCCGTCACCTGCGCCATCAGCTCGCGGCGCGAGGCGCGGACCTCCTCCAGGCGGGCCAGGCCGCGCGGGGAGAGCTGGAGCACGACGGCGCGCCCGTCCTCCGGGTGCGAGGTGCGCTTGACCAGGCCCGTGTCGACGAGCGGGGCGACCTGGCGGGTGACGGTGGACGAGTCGATGCCCATGCCCGCCGCGAGCGCCTTGACGCCCATCGGGCCTTCCTGGTCGAGCCGGTTCAGGAGCAGGTAGGCGGCGCGGTCCATCGAGTTGCGGAGCTGACCGGTGCCGCCGAGCCGGGTCTGTTCGGCCCGGCGGGCGAAGACGGCCACCTGGTGCTGGAGGGCATCGAGGAGACCGGGGTCAAGCTCAGTCGTCATGTCCTGAGATGTGGGCATGGCTGTGGGGGCTCTCTCGTGCGGTGGTCGGTTGGTGGGGGACAGAGTACGCGGACCCGCCGGGGTCCGTACCGGTGCTGCGCGAACCGGTCGAGGAGGCGGCTGCCGGGCGGCCACGAGGCCCGTGAGCTGCGAGACTTGCTGTCATGAGCTTCCGTAGGCCAGACCCCTTGCACCCGCTGATCCTCGACGATGTCCGCGGGGCGCAGAAGATGTTGTCCGGGGTGGCCAGAATGACCGCGATGGAGGGCAGCCGGTATCTGTCCTCGCTGGTCGGAGCACCGGTCCACCTGAAGTGCGAGAACCTTCAACGAACGGGATCGTTCAAGCTGCGGGGTGCGTACGTACGGATCGCCGGGCTGCGGCCGGAGCAGCGGGCGGCCGGGGTGGTGGCCGCGTCGGCGGGGAACCACGCGCAGGGCGTCGCGCTGGCGTCCGCGCTCCTCGGGGTGCGCTCCACGGTCTTCATGCCGGTCGGCGCCCCGCTGCCGAAGGTCGCGGCGACCCGGGAGTACGGCGCCGATGTGCGGCTGCACGGCCATGTCGTGGACGAGACGCTGGCGGCGGCGGAGGAGTACGCGGCGCAGACCGGCGCGGTCTTCATCCACCCCTTCGACCACCCGGACATCATCGCGGGGCAGGGCACGGTGGGTCTGGAGATCCTGGAGCAGTGTCCGGAGGTCCGCACGATCCTGGTCGGCGTCGGCGGGGGCGGGCTCATCGCAGGGATCGGGCTCGCGGTGAAGTCCGTGCGCCCCGACGTGAAGGTGATCGGCGTGCAGGCGGAGGGCGCGGCCGCCTATCCGCCGTCGCTGGCCGCCGGCCATCCGGTGGCGGTCGAGTCGCCGGTGACGATGGCGGACGGGATCAAGGTGGGGCGCCCGGGCGACGTGCCGTTCGCGGTGGTGCGGGAGTACGTGGACGACATCCGTACGGTCTCCGAGGACGCGCTCTCCTCGGCGCTGCTGCTCTGCCTGGAGCGGGCGAAGCTGGTGGTCGAGCCGGCCGGGGCGAGCCCGGTGGCGGCGCTGCTCAGCGACCCGAAGGCCTTCCAGGGACCGGTGGTGGCGGTCCTGTCGGGCGGGAACGTGGACCCCCTCCTGATGCAGCGGATCCTGCGGCACGGCATGGCCGCCGGTGGCCGCTATCTGAGCCTGCGGCTGCGGGTGACGGACCGGCCGGGGGTGCTCGCGAACCTGCTCGGGGTGCTCTCGGAGGTCGACGCGAACGTCCTCGACGTGGGGCATGTCCGGACCGATCCGCGGCTCGGCCTCACGGAGGTGGAGGTGGAGCTGCACCTGGAGACCAAGGGGCCGGAGCACTGCGAGGAGGTCGCGGCGGCGCTGCGGGACGCCGGGTACGTGGTGATGCGGTAGGCCTTGTAGGTCGCGATGTATCGCGTTAGCGTGTGGGTCGGGTCACATATTCGGTGGGCGGCGGACGCCGTTCAAACCTAAACTTGGGCGGAAACGCCCAAATCCCTGGGAGAACCCACATGCCAGGCGCGATCTACGCCGAAGGTCTGGTGAAGACTTTCGGCGACGTACGAGCTCTGGACGGCGTGGACCTCGACGTACCCGAGGGCACGGTCCTGGGCCTGCTCGGCCCCAACGGCGCGGGGAAGACAACCGCCGTGCGCGTGCTGACGACGCTGCTCCAGCCCGACAGCGGGCGGGCGGTGGTCGCGGGAATCGACGTGCTCGAGCACCCCAACGAAGTCCGGCGTTCCATAGGCCTGTCCGGCCAGTTCGCGGCGGTCGACGAGTATCTGACCGGCCGTGAGAACCTCCAGATGGTCGGACAGCTCTACCAGTTGAGCGCCAAGCAGGCGAAGATCAGGGCGGGCGAGCTGCTCGAACGCTTCAACCTCGCCGACGCGGCCGACCGCACGGCCAAGACGTACTCCGGCGGTATGCGCCGCCGGCTGGACCTGGCCGCCGCGCTCGTCGTCTCCCCGCCCGTCATGTTCATGGACGAGCCGACGACCGGCCTCGACCCCCGCAACCGGCAGGCCCTCTGGGAAGTCATCCAGGAGCTCGTCGCGGGCGGTACGACCCTGCTCCTGACGACGCAGTACCTGGAGGAGGCCGACCACCTGGCCCACGACATCTGCGTCATCGACCACGGCAAGGTCATCGCGCGCGGCACCTCGGACGAGCTCAAGGCGCAGACGGGCGGTGAGCGGGTCGAGGTCGTCGTCCACGAGCCGGAGATGATCACCCCGGCCCGTGACGTCCTCGCGCGCTACGGCGTGGCCGGCATCGGCCACGGCGAGGTCTCCGTCGAGAACCACACGCGCAAGCTCACCGTCCCGGTCACCGGCGGCGCCAAGCTGCTCGCCGAGGTCATCCGCGACCTGGACACCGTCGGCGTCGAGATCGACGACATCGGTCTGCGCCGACCCACCCTCGACGACGTGTTCATCTCGCTGACCGGCCACACGGCCGAGCGGGAGGAAGAGGAGAACGGCGGAGCGCCGCAGGACGCCAAGGGCCGCGGCCGGAAGGAGGCGGCGAAGTGACCGCAGTGACGGACGCCGTGCCGGCCGCGAGGCCGCGCGGCGCGATCGCCCAGTCGATCGGCGACTCGCTCGTCGTCGCCAAGCGCAATCTGATCAGGATGGCCCGCATCCCCGAGATGATCATCTTCGGGCTCATCCAGCCGATCATGTTCGTGGTGCTGTTCAGCTATGTCTTCGGCGGCTCGATGCAGATCGGTTCGACCACCTCACCGGCGGTCTACCGCGAGTTCCTGATGGCCGGCATCTTCGCCCAGACCGTCACGTTCGCCACGGCGGGCGCCGGCGCCGGCATCGCCGACGACATGCACAAGGGCCTGATCGACCGCTTCCGCTCCCTGCCCATGGCCCGCGGCGCGGTCCTCACCGGCCGGACGCTCGCCGACCTCGTACAGACCGCCCTGACGGTCGTCGTCCTCACGGTCGTCGCCCTGCTGGTCGGTTGGCGCATCCACGAGGGCGTCCCGAAGGCGCTGGGTGCGTTCGCCCTGCTCCTGCTCCTCGGCTACGCCTTCTCCTGGATCGGCGCGCTGATCGGCCTCTCCGTCCGCACACCGGAAGCGGCCACGTCCGGCGGCCTGATCTGGCTCTTCCCGGTCACGTTCATCTCGAACGCGTTCGTGGACTCCAGCAAGCTCCCGTCCTGGCTGCAGCCGATCGCCGAGTGGAACCCGTTCAGCGCGACCGTCCAGGCGTGCCGCGTCCTCTTCGGCAACCCGGGCGTCTCGACGTCCGACGCCTGGCCGATGCAGCACCCGGTGTGGGCCTCGCTGATCTGGTCGGTGCTGATCATCGTGGTGTTCCGCACCCTGTCGGTACGGAAGTACCGCTCGGCTACGGCCTGATGACCTGACGTCCTGACGCCGACGGGCGCTCAGGGGCCGTAGCCCGACACGATCTGGCCGTCGAAGGTGGTGAGGAAGAGCGCCCCTCCGGCGGCCAGAACGCTGTTGGCGCCCCGAGTGACGGAGAGGCCCGTCGTCGTCTCGAAGTCGACGGAGTCGCCCGGGCCGCCCGACGACTCGGGGTCGGCCGGCTCCAACGACTGGACCTCGGTCCCCGACGTCACCAGAAGCCGCTCACCGGCGAAGGCCAGCAGCTCCGCGTCCCCGTACTCGCTGCCGCTCCAACGCTCCTTCCCCGTCGCCAGGTCGTACAGATGGAAGGTCACCCGGTCGTTGAGCGCCACCACCCCCTGCGCGTTCACCGCCAAGCCGCCCCAGCCCTGGATTCCCCGGGCGAAGGTCCGCACGTGTTTCAGCGTCGACCCGTCGAAGACCGCGATCCCGCCGCCGTCCCCGGCCTGGCAGAGCACGGACTTCTTGTGGACGACCAGGGAGTAGCACCCCTTCGCCCCCGCGGCCCGCGCGGTCTCCTCGCCGGTACGGGCGTCCAGCGCGACCGGCATGCCACCCGCCGGCACGTACACCTGCCCACCCGCGGCGACCGGCCCCTCCGGGATCGACGTCAGCCGAGCGCGCCACAGCTCCTTGCCGCCCTCGCCCAGCTTCACCGCCGTGACCAGGCCGGACGTCTCGTCCGCCAGATTCAGGTACGAGGTGTAGAGCACGCCGTCCAACGCGTCGGTGCCCTTCACCGCCCAGTCGCCCTCGGGCACGGGCGTCCGGCGCAGCTCCTCGCCGTCCTTCAGGCCGTACTCCGTCATGCCGTCAGGACCTGTCACGTACACCCGGTCCCCGAAGACCGCCGGATGCTGCGCCGGCGGACGCGGCAGCTCGCCGCTCCCCGGCCGAGACCACAGCTTCGTTCCGTCGGCCGCCTTGAGCGCGACGACCGCGCCGCCCTCCCCCGAGCAGACAAGGACCTCGGGGGAGAGGGCGCACGGCCCCACGCCCTGGTCCACCTTCACCGACCACGGCGACCAGCCGGCCGGCCGGGCCGTGCGGTCCGCGCCGTCCTTGCCGTAGTCGTTCAGGTGGCCTTCGCCGCCGTACGGCTGGACGACATGGTCGAGCGTGCGGGGCTTGTTCCCGCCCGTCGGCGTGGACGTCCCGGTGGAGGTCGGCGCCGCGGTCGGCCCACCCGAACCTCCGCCCCGCTCCTGTCCGTTGAGCAGCACCACACCCACGGTCGCCACGACGGCCACCGCCGCCGCACCCGCCATCGCGGCCGCCCACGGCCGACGCCGCCCCGCCCTGACCGGCGCCGTGGCCGGCCGGGCCGCCATCGCCGTCGGGGAGTACGGCACCTGCGGGCCGATCGTCGGCAGGTCGGCCACGCCCGCACCGGACGCCGCCGCCTCGCCGATCAGCCGGGCCGAGTCCCCGTACTCCGCGAGCAGCGAAAGCACCCCGCCCGGCCACGGGAACGCCGTCGGCACCTGCGCGCCAAGGAGTTCCACCAGCTCCGCTGCCGAGGGGCGCTCCGCCGGGTCGAGCCGCAGACAGCGCTCCACCACCGGCCGCAACTCCCCGGGCACACCGGAGAGTTCGGCGTCAGCCCGGCTGATCCTGAAGATGACCGACGCCATCTCCTCGTCGTGGAACGGCCCCCGCCCGCTCGCCGCGAACGCGAGCACCGCGCCCAGACAGAACACGTCCGACGCGGGCACGACCGCCCGGCTCCCGACCAGATGCTCCGGCGACATGAACCCCGGCGAACCCACCACGAGCCCCGTCGACGTGAGGGCCGTCGCCTCGAAGGCCTGCGCGATGCCGAAGTCGATCAGCTTGGGCCCCGAGGCGCCAAGGAGTACGTTCGCCGGCTTCAGGTCCCGGTGCAGCACCGACGCCCCGTGCACCGCGTCGAGGGCCCGCGCGAGCGCCGCGCCCAGCGCCCGTACCGCTGCAACGGGCAGAGCACCGGACCGTACGACGGCCTCGGCGAGCGAGGGCCCGGGCACGTACTCGGTCGCGAGCCAGGGCGAGGAGCAGTCCGCGTCGGCGTCCAGGAGCAGGGCCGCGTACGGACTGCTCACCGCCCGCGCCGCCGTGATCTCCCGCCGGAACCGGGTCCGGAAGTCCCCGTCGACCTCCAGGTCCTCCCGTACGGTCTTCACGGCGACCATCCGGTACGGATCCGCCGTCGGCGCGTCCGCCCGGCACGCCAGGTGGACCTCGCCCATGCCGCCCGCTCCGAGCCGGGCGAGCAGCCGGTAGGGGCCGACGAGGCGCGGGGGCTGCCCGGCGGGCAGTGCTTCCAGCACCGAACACGTCCTTTCAGTACGTCACTTGTCCGTACGTCACTTGTCGGTACGTCACTGGGGAAGTTCGACGGAAACCACGACACCCTTGTCGAAGACGACGTGGGCGATCCCGCCGATCGGCAGGACCTCGGGCTCGCGCACCATCTTCGAGATGGTGTGGCCCCAGTCGAGGTCGAAGGACTCCTCCGGCACGCGCGGTCCGGGCGCACCCGGCAGCGCCGTGGTCGTGAGCCCTGCGGGCCTGCCGTTCTGGCCCAGCCGCACGGTGTACAGCGCGCTGTAGTCGGCGTAGACGACCTGGTCGCCGGCGATCAGCGGGGTGGACCAGCTCTGCTGCAGGCCCTTGGGGGCGGCCTTCGCCGCGTAGCTTCCGAGCAGCTTGCCGTCGCGCGGATCGTGGACCTGGAGCCCGCCGTCGAACGTGACGAACGCCTTGGGCGCGATCACGGCCGGGCGCAGGGTCTCGACGGGTGCGGCCAGACTTCCCTTGGAGGCGAGCGTGGCGGAGTCCAGGACCCGCAGCCGCTCCTCGGCGCTGCGAGAGAGGATGACGTCCACGCAGTACGCGCTCGCCCCGACGATCTTCAACTCCCCGCACTGCACGGCGTCCTTGTCGACCTGCGCGCTCACCTCGCCCGTCTTCGCCTCGTAGGCGACGAGTCCGGCGTCGCTGAGCGCGTACACCTGCCCGTGGGCGAAGGCCGTCGGCTCGAAGGGCCGGGTTTCGATCCTGGAGAGGTCCTCGTTCGTGAGCGTCTTGCTCCACAGCTCGCGCCCGTCGGCGAGGGAGTACGCGGTCATGCCGCTCCGTTGCGTACTCGGCCCCTGGGCCGCGGTGGGCGAGGCGAAGACGACTCCGTCGCCGACGATCGGCCGGGTGCCGGGGCCCGTCCTGCCCAGGACCGCCTTCTCCCAGCGGATCTTCCCCGACCGGGCGTCACGGACCTGGAGACGGTCGGCGGCGGAGAGGACGACGGCGTCGCCGTGGACGGTCGGCCGGGACGCGCTGTCGGCGACGAAGATTCCGCCGCTGGGGCTGATCGTGCTCCGGCCCGGCTTCCTGCCGTCCAGGTCCGCCGCCCAGAGCTTCTTCCCGTTCGCCGTGTCCAGCGCCTCGTACCCCCCGTCCGTCAGCCGACAGACGAGCACCGTCGTGCCCGCCGCGCAGCCGTAGGCGGGCGCGGACAGCTTGCCCGTCCAGCTCTTCCAGCTCTTCGGCCGTTGCGCCGCGTTCTGCGGCACGATCCCGGAGGAGTCCGCCAGGCCCTTGAAGTCCACGCCGGGGATCACGGGACCGGCGGGCGGAGCCGCCGTGGGCGGCGTCGCCTTCTTCTCGTCCTTCGGCCACAGCAGGTACGCGCCGAGCCCGCCGCCCGCCACCGCGAGGGCCACCACCGCCGCGAGCAGCGCCCGCCTCCTCCGGCGCGGCGCCGTGGGCGGAACCGGCGCGGCCACCGGCGGCATGGTCGGTAGCTGGTCCATCCCGGGAGCCGGGGCGGCGGGCGCGGCCGGTACCTCCACCAGCGGCCCGCCCGACGCCACCAGCTGCGCCAGCTCCCGCCCGTAGTCCCCGATGTGGTCCCGTACGCTCTCCGGCCACGCCGGCCGTCGCTCGCCGCCCAGCAGGGCGACCAGCTCGGCCGGGGTCGGCCGCTCCGCCGGGTCGGGGCGCAGGCAGGCGCCGATCACGTCGCGCAGCTCCTGCGGCACGCGGCTCAGGTCCGCCTCGGCCTGGGAGACGCGGTACAGGACGGCCGCCAGCGGGCCGTCGCCGAAGGGGTCCTCGCCCGTCGCCGCGTAACAGAGCAGCGAGCCCAGGCAGAAGACGTCCGAGGCCCCGGTGACATGGCGTGCGCCCGCCACGTGCTCGGGCGACATGAAGGCGGGGGTGCCGACCATCATCCCGGTCGCGGTCATCGTCGTGGCGCCCGAGCTGCGGGCGATGCCGAAGTCGATCAGGCGCGGGCCGTCCACGGACAGCATGACGTTGCCGGGCTTCAGGTCCCGGTGCAGGACCCCGGCGGCGTGCAGGTCCGCGAGCGCGCGGGCGATCCCGGCGCCCAGCTCCCGTACCGTCGCCACCGGCAGCGCGCCGCCCCGTCGCACGGCCTGCGACAGGCTCGGGCCCGGGACGTACGCGGTGGCCAGCCAGGGCACCTCGGCGTCCGCGTCCCCGCCCTCCGGGGCGGCGGCGTACGCGCTGCTGACGAGCCCGGCGACCCGGATCTCGCGGCGGAAGCGGTCCCGGAAGGCGGGCTCGCTCGCGACGTCCCGCCGTACGGTCTTCACGGCGACGAACGTGCCGTCCGCCTCCCCGCGCCCCAGGAACACCTCGCCCATGCCGCCGGCCCCGAGCCGCGCCAGCAGCTCGTACGGTCCGATCCGGCGTGGCGCGCCCTCGCGCAGCGGTCCCAGCACGTCCGTTCTCCCCCTTGTGACGCGGCGTCAGCCCGCATCATTACATGTGCATGCAGAGCGAAGGGCCGGACCCCCGAGGGGGGTCCGGCCCTTGACCGATGGTGCGGCTCAGCCGGTGTACGGCTTGGCGCTGAGGATCTTCACCGCGGCCTTCTTGCCGTTCGGCAGTTCGTACTCGGCGTCCTCGCCGACCTTCTTGCCGTTCACGCCCACGCCGAGCGGCGACTGCGGCGAGTACGTCTCGATGTCGCTGCTCGCGTACTCGCGCGAGGCGAGGAGGAAGGTCACCGTGTCGTCCTCGTCACCGTCGAAGGCGATCGTGACGACCATGCCGGGGGCGACGACGCCCTCGTCGGCCGGGGCCTCGCCGACCTTGGCATGCTCCAGGAGCTGGGTCAGCTGGCGGACCCGGAGCTCCTGCTTGCCCTGCTCCTCCTTGGCCGCGTGGTACCCGCCGTTCTCGCGCAGGTCGCCCTCCTCGCGCGCCGCGGCGATCTTGGCGGCGATCTCGGTTCGCGCGGGACCAGACAGGTACTCCAGCTCGGCCTTGAGCTGGTTGTACGCCTCCTGGGTGAGCCAGGTGACGTTCTCACTGGTCTGGGTCACAGGTGCTCCTCGTAGGTACTGGGAATAAAAGCATCGCCCTACCCGGAAGGATTTCCCTCCTGAGTGGGCGAAACCACGAGCCTAACAATTAGTGGCGGAAAGGGGGAGGACATAAACCATCAAGATGGCGTCACCCCTGGTCAGCGCGGGAACCGTGGCTCGGCGCGCCACCCGGTCCCTACCCACCGCTACCGGCCGCTACACCCGACGAGCTCGGCGCTGGTGGCACGCGCGGTCGTACGGATGGACACGACGGTGTCGATCCGGCCCTGCGCCTGGTCGAAGCGGACGTCCTTGCGGCCGACCTCGGCCCCGTCCTCGGAGCGCGAGCGCAGCGTACAGACGCCCTGAGCGTCGACGTCCTTGCGCACCTCCAGGTGCACCTGCACCTCGGTGTCGCTCACCACGTCGAACTTGATCGTCTCCGCGCTGATCCTGCTGTCGACGACGTAGTACCAGCCGAACCAGCCCAGCAGGCCGAGGAACAGCACGCCGAGCACGGCTCCGGCGATCTTGAGCTTGCGGTCGGCGCGCTCGTCCGCGGAGCGCCCGTAGCGCCCCTCGGGCAGCTGCTCTCGCACCGCGCTCATGATCGTTCCTCTCGCCGCGGGGGTGGGAATTTTCAGCCCCCCGGTTCCGTCACTATAGAGACCCCCCCTCGGCGACGAATCACAGAGGATCGAGTCTTGACTGAGCAGCTGCGACTGATGGCCGTTCACGCCCACCCCGACGACGAGTCGAGCAAGGGCGCGGCGACGATGGCCAAGTACGTGTCCGAGGGGGTGGCCGTGCTCGTGGTCACGTGCACGGGCGGCGAGCGTGGCTCCGTCCTCAACCCCAAGCTCCAGGGTGACGCCTACATCGAGGCGAACATCCACGAGGTGCGCCGCAAGGAGATGGACGAGGCCCGGGAGATCCTGGGCGTCGAGCAGGAGTGGCTGGGCTTCGTCGACTCGGGCCTGCCCGAGGGCGACCCGCTGCCCCCGCTGCCCGAGGGCTGCTTCGCCCTGGAGGACGTCGACCACGCGGCCGGCGCCCTGGTCCGCAAGATCCGCTCCTTCCGTCCGCAGGTCATCACGACCTACGACGAGAACGGCGGATACCCGCACCCCGACCACATCATGACCCACAAGATCACGATGGTGGCGTTCGACGGCGCGGCCGACACCGAGAAGTACCCGGAGGCCGAGTTCGGCCCGGCGTACCAGCCCCAGAAGCTCTACTACAACCAGGGCTTCAACCGCCCCCGCACCGAGGCCCTGCACCAGGCGCTCCTCGACCGGGGCCTGGAGTCCCCGTACGGCGAGTGGCTGGAGCGCTGGAAGGAGTTCGAGCGCACGGAGCGGACGATCACCTCGTTCGTGCCCTGCGCGGACTTCTTCGAGATCCGCGACAAGGCCCTGATCGCGCACCGTACGCAGATCGACCCGGACGGTGGCTGGTTCCGGGTGCCGATGGAGATCCAGAAGGAGGTCTGGCCGACGGAGGAGTACGAGCTCAGCAAGTCGTTGGTGCCCACCTCCCTCCCCGAGGACGACCTCTTCGCGGGCATCCGCGACAATGCCTGACATGAGCGCACACCTGGCACTGACCCAGCTTGTCCCCTTCGCCGCCGAAGAGCTGGACAAGAACAAGGTGACCCCCGGCGTCCTCGGCTTCGTCGTCTTCGCCGTGATGGCCGTCGCCGTCTGGATGCTGATGAAGTCGATGAACCGCCACATGGGCAAGGTCTCCTTCGAGGAGGCCCCGGACCCCAAGGCGGCGCCCACGACCTCCAAGGCCGCCGCACAGGAGTAGGCCACGCCCGGCGCGGGCCTTCCCCTGTACGGGGAGGGCCCGCGCATCGGCGACCTCACCCCACCTCCACCGGCACCCCCATCACCTCGCGCGCGTGCCGGTTCGGGACCATGCCCAGCTGCCAGGCCTGCCAGCCCGCCTCCAGCTGGACGCCCCGCTCCAGGACCAGCGTGTACGCCTCCGCGCAGTCCTCGACCTTGCCGTCCCGCGTCGGATGGCGGTCCTGGACCAGCAGGGCCAGCTCCTCCTGGGCCACCGCCGTGCCCACCTCCACCCCGCCCGGCGAGGCGTACGGCAGCAGCGTGCAGCGCAGGAAACGGGCCCAGTCGGCGCCCCGCCGGTCGTCGTACGACAGGAAGAGCCGCTCCGACTCCGCGCACAGCTCCAGAGCCTGCGCGGTCCTGCCGTTCCCGGCGTCCACGATCGCCAGCTCCAGACACGTCCACGCCTCGCCGTGCGCCACCCCGACGCGGTGGAAGTCCGCCCGCGCGTCCACCAGGAGCTGCCGGGCGAAACCGGAGTTGCGCAGGTTGCCGGTCTGGGCCGCCCGCTGGTCGCGGGTGACGCGCCCCGAATGGTGCCGGGCGCATGCCAGCCCGTACACGTCCCGCATCCGGGAGAACATCGTGCGCGCCCGCTCCAGCTCCCGTACCGCCTGGTCCAGGTCCCCGCGCTCCTCCAGGGCATGCCCCAGGTAGTACAGCGTCCAGGCCTCGCCCCGCGCGTCCTCCTGCTCACGGTGGCGGGCCAGTGCCTGCCGCAGCCCGTCGACCGCCGGCGCCACCTCGCCCTCGACGAGCCGGGCCCGGGCCAGCTGGGTCAGCGCCCACGCCTCGCCGCGGCCGTCGCGGGTCCGCCCGTACTGGTCCAGGGCCGTACGCAGCTCGGTGTCCGCCCGCTCGGCATCACCCATGCGCAGACACACCTGGCCCAGCTGGAAGTGCGCCCAGGCCTCGCCGTGCAGGGACTCGTTCTCCCGGTGCAGCTCCAGGGCCCCGCGCAGCAGCGACAGCGCCTCCGCCAGGTTCGCCCGGTCCCGCTCGACCGCCGCGAGGGCGTGCATCGTCCAGCCCCGGTCGGCCGCGAGCGACGCCGGCTCCTGCAGCACCAGCGCCTCCCGCAGCTTGACCGACGCCTCCGCGAGGTTGCCCTGGTGGTGCAGCGTGATCCCGAGCGAGCAGAGCGCGAGCGCCGCCCCCGCGTCCTGATGCGCCTCCTGGTAGAGGGAGACCACCGAGGTCAGCGTGGTGCGTGCCTTGTCGAGCTCGCCGAGCTGCCGGGCCGCGATACCGGTCCGCCACTGCACCGACCGGGACAGCAGCCCCTGCCCGACCGCGTCCGTCAGCTCGTTGATCTCGCCGAGCCGGTACAGGTCGCCACGGAGCAGGCAGTAGTCGCAGAGCGCGCCGAGCAGATTCAGTACGGCCTGCTGGTCGACGCCCTCGGCGTGCCGCAGCGCCGCCGTGATGAAGCTGGACTCGTCGTCCAGCCAGCGCAGCGCCGCGTCGAGCGAACCGAAGCCGTGCCCGTCGAACCGGTCCGCACGCGTCGACATCTTGCCGTCGACCATCCGGATCACCGCGTCCGCCAGCTCCGCGTAGTTCTGGATCAGCCGCTCCTGCGCCGCCGCGGTCGCCGCCGCGTCCTCCTCGTCCACCAGCCGCGCCGCCGCGAAGCCGCGCACCGCGTCGTGCAGCCGGTACCGCTCTCCTCGCACGTGGTCCAGGAGCCCCGCCCGGGCCAGCTCCGCGAGCAGCCGCGCCCCCTCCTGGCCGCTCGCGCCGAGCAGCGCCCCGGCCGCCGCCGCGCCCAGCGAGGCCCGCCCGGCGAGCGCGAGCCGCCGCAACAGCCGCCGCCCGTCCTCGTCGAGATCGGTGAAGTACCGTACCGACAAGGCCCGTTCGAGCGGCCCTTCGCCCCAGCCGGGCCGCGCGAGGAGCCGCGCGAGCTCGCTCATCGAGCGCCGGCCCAGCGAGGAACCGGCGACCCGCAGCGCCAGCGGCAGCCCGCCGCACAGCTCCCGGATCTCCGCGCACGCCTCGGAGTCGTACGGCCCCGGGTCCGGCGCCTGGGCCGCCTCCCGCAGCAGATCCTCCGCGCCCGCCGCGTCGAGCGCCGCCACCGGCAGCGTGTGCACCGACGCCGGTACGTCCGCGCCCAGGTCCAGCGGCTCCTTGCAGGTCACCAGGACCAGGCTGTCCGAGCGCTCCGGCAGCAGCGTGCGCACCTGCTCGGCCTCCACGGCGTCGTCCAGGATCACCGTCACCGGCAGCCCGGTCAGATGCTGGTGGTACAACTCGGCCAGTCTGCGCACCTGTTGCTCGGCCGACGACCGTTCGCGGAAGAGCAGCTGCTCGCGCGGCGCGCCCAGCCGGTTCAGCAGGTGCAGCAGCGCCTCCCGGGTCGACAACGGCTTCTCGCCGCGCGTCCCGCCCCGCAGGTCCACCACGCACGCACCGCGGAACTGGTCGCGCAGCGCGTGCGCCGCCCGTACGGCGAGTGTCGTGCGGCCCGCACCCTGCTCCCCGTGGAGCATCACGACCGTCGGCCGGGTCTGCGTCGACGCCCGGCCCGCCTGCACCCACTGGGTGATCTGCCCCAGCTCGGCCCGCCGCCCCGTGAACGGCCCGCCGGGGTCCGGCAGATGACCGAAGGACTGCTCCAGGACGGTACGCCGGCGGGCCGCCGCGCTGCGGTCGGCGCCCCGCAGCTGGGACACCACCTTCTGCGCGGGCTGCTGGGCCGTCGCGAGGAGCACCCGCTGCTGGTCGAGGAACGGCCGGACGCCCCGTACCTCCAGCGCCGTCAGCCACTGCAGCCGCAGCTGCTCGGTGCCGCCCGGCTGGCCGAGCGCGCCCGCGCGGCGATGGGCGGCCGGCCAGTGCCCGGCGGTCACCTTCAGGACGGTCGCCGCCGCACCCGCCACCGCGACGACGGCTCCGGCGCCGAGCGCCGTCCCGGCCGCCGTGCCCAGGGCCAGGTCCGCCCCGAAGGCCGCGGCCGCGGCGACCGCCGTGACCAGCGCGGGTGTTCCCACCGCCGCCCTGCTGAATCGATCCCCCAGGGACCGCTGCCCGGCCTCCGCCTCCTCCAGGGCCCGCAGATAGACCGCGTACTCCTCGCCCGCACTCGCCGCCATGGTGTCCAGCGCGGCCCGGCCGCGTGCCAGCAGGGCCGTCGCGTCGGAGCGGCCCCCGGAGCGCCGCACCTCCTCCTCCACGGCGCGTGCCAACAGCCGTTCGGCTTCGACCCGGTGGCTGTCCCGCATGTACGTCCCCCTCCGAGAGCTCCCGCTTCCGGCCCCAAGTGTCCTGCGTGACGCGCGTCGGCGCGAGGGAGCGGGCCTCCCGGCCTACCGAACGCCTGCCCCTCGACATGGCGTCCGATGGCGTTCATCTGCCGAATAGCGCGTCCGGGTGACCCCCCGGAACCAATCCCTTTTCGGGCAGTTGATCAGCGTGCTTCGGCTAACGGAGCGTTCCAGGGCCCTCGAGCTCAAGAAGGAAGACTCGTGATCAAGAAGGTTCTCGCTACGGCGGCAGTTGCGGCTTCGGTCGTCGGTGTTTCGGCGACCGCCGCTTCCGCGGCCGGCAACGACGGCGGCAGCGCCAACATCATCGGCAACACGTCGAAGCAGTCGATCGGCAGCAACTCCACCGGTGGTTACATGAGCCCGAACTTCGGCCTCATCAACGGTGGCGTCCTGCACTGCTTCGACATCCAGAAGGTTCAGGCGCAGGTGCCGATCGGCGTCATCGCCATCCCGGTCGCCGTCCAGGACGTCCTCGGCAACCCGATGGCCAACCAGACCTGCACCCAGAACTCCGTGCAGCAGAAGGGCGACGACGCCCTCTCGCACATCCTGGGCGAGGTCCTCTCCCAGAACGGGAACGTCGGCGGCTGAGTCCGTCCGCGCCGTTGAGGCGGCCCCGTTCCTCGCATTCGACCTGCGAGGAACGGGGCCGCTTCGCTACTCCCATGCATGCCCCGTTCGCACGCCGCCACCCGTGGCGTACGACCGGGGCCTTGTCACGTGCGCGAGGATGGAGGCATGCCGAACAGACTGGCCCATGAGACGTCCCCCTATCTCCTCCAGCATGCCGACAACCCGGTCGACTGGTGGCCGTGGTCGGCCGAGGCCTTCGAGGAGGCGCGCCGACGCGACGTCCCCGTGCTGCTCAGCGTCGGCTACAGCAGCTGTCACTGGTGCCATGTGATGGCCCACGAGTCCTTCGAGGACGAGACGACCGCCGCCTACGTCAACGAGCACTTCGTCGCCGTCAAGGTCGACCGCGAGGAGCGCCCCGACGTCGACGCCGTCTACATGGAGGCCGTGCAGGCCGCGACCGGCCAGGGCGGCTGGCCGATGACCGTCTTCCTCACCCCGGACGCCGAGCCCTTCTACTTCGGTACGTACTTCCCGCCCGAGTCCCGGCACGGCATGCCCTCCTTCGGCGACGTCCTCGACGGGGTGGCCCGCGCCTGGACCGACCGCCGTGACGAGGTCGGCGAGGTCGCCGGGAAGATCGTCAAGGACCTCTCGGCCCGCTCCCTCGCCTTCGGCGGCGACGGCGTGCCCGGTGAGCCGGAGCTCGCCCAGGCGCTGCTCGGCCTGGTCCGCGAGTACGACAGCGCCGCCGGCGGCTTCGGTGGGGCGCCCAAGTTCCCGCCGTCGATGGCGCTGGAGTTCCTGCTCCGCCACCACGCCCGTACGGGAGCCGAGGGCGCGCTCCAGATGGCCGCCGACACCTGCGAGGCGATGGCCCGGGGCGGGATCTACGACCAGCTCGGCGGCGGCTTCGCCCGCTACGCGGTGGACCGCGAGTGGGTGGTCCCGCACTTCGAGAAGATGCTCTACGACAACGCCCTGCTGTGCCGTCTGTACGCGCATCTGTGGCGGGCCACCGGCAGCGACCTGGCCCGGCGGGTCGCCCTGGAGACGGCCGACTTCATGGTCCGTGAACTGCGCACCCCCGAGGGCGGATTCGCCTCGGCGCTCGACGCGGACTCCGACGACGGTACCGGCAGGCATGTCGAGGGCGCGTACTACGTCTGGACGCCGGAGCAGCTGACCGAGGTCCTCGGCGAGGAGGACGCGCAGTACGCGGCGCGGTACTACGGGGTGACGCCGGAGGGCACCTTCGAGGAGGGCGCCTCCGTGCTCCAGCTCCCGCAGGACGCCGGGGTCGGTGACGCCGAGCGGGTCGCCTCGATCAAGGCGCGGCTGCTCGCCGCCCGCGACGGACGCGAGCGGCCCGGGCGGGACGACAAGATCGTCGCCGCCTGGAACGGCCTCGTGATCGCCGCCCTCGCCGAGACCGGCGCCTTCTTCGACCGGCCCGACCTCGTCGAGCGCGCCACGGACGCGGCCGACCTGCTCGTACGGCTCCACCTGGGCGAGGGCGCGCGGCTCTTCCGTACCTCCAAGGACGGCAAGGCCGGTACGCACGCCGGGGTCCTTGAGGACTACGCCGATGTCGCCGAGGGTTTCCTCGCGCTGGCCGGAGTGACCGGCGAGGGTGTCTGGCTGGAGTTCGCCGGCCTCCTCCTCGACATCGTCCTCGACCAGTTCGTCGCCGAGGGCGGCGCGCTCTACGACACCGCCCACGACGCCGAGACGCTGATCCGGCGCCCCCAGGACCCCACCGACAACGCGACCCCGTCCGGCTGGACGGCCGCCGCCGGCGCGCTCCTCTCGTACGCCGCGCACACCGGCTCCGAGGCGCACCGCACCGCCGCCGAGGGCGCGCTCGGCGTGGTCAAGGCGCTCGGCCCGCGCGCGCCCCGGTTCATCGGCTGGGGCCTGGCCACGGCGGAGGCCCTGCTCGACGGGCCGCGCGAGATCGCGGTGGTCGGCCCCGGTGACGACGACGGCCCGGCCCGGGCGCTGCACCGGACCGCGCTGCTCGGCGCGGCGCCCGGTGCCGTCGTGGCCTTCGGCACCCCGGACAGCGAGGAGTTCCCGCTGCTCAAGGACCGGCCGCTGGTGGACGGGGGAGCCGCCGCGTACGTCTGCCGCCACTTCACCTGCGACGCGCCGGTGACGGACCCGGCCGACCTGGCCCGCTCGCTCTCCCGCTGAACGAAAGGCTACGGACAGACGAGGGAGGCGCCCCCGGCCGGCCGGTAGTCGCCCAGGCCGCCCGGGATGGTGCTGGTGGATACGGGGCGGGCCTCCGGCAGCGGCCGGTCGGAGCGCAGCGCCTCGAACACCTCCGCCGCGTGCTCGTCGTCCCAGGCGACGGTGGACCCGACGCCGGCGATGTTCGGGAGGAAGCGGCTGATCGGCACGGTCGCGAACTCCGTGGCGGCCGGGTCGAGGCTCCGCAGCCGGGCGGCGAGCACGATCATCTCGGTCACGGAGAGGGAGCGTTCGACCGGCGCCGTGCCGCGCAGGGTGGACGCGAGCAGCCACAGTCGGGTCGGGTCGTCGAAGAGGTCCTTGCGGATCGTGTTCCACGTGTTGGCGACGAACCTCTGCTGCTTCTGCATCCGCCCGAAGTCCATCTTCCCGTCGCGCCGAGACCGTACGTACTGCAGCGCCTCGCCGCCCGCCACCTTCCTGGTGCCGGGGGCGAGCTCGATCCCCGTGACCAGGTCCTTGAGCGGCTCCGTCGTACAGATCGGCACCCCGCCCTCGACGCGGTTCACGCCGTCGATGAAGCGCCGGAAGTCGATCTCCAGATAGCGGTGGACGGGCGTGCCCGTCATCCGCTCGACGGTCTCGACGGTGAGGGCGGGTCCGCCTTCCGAGTGAGCCGCGTTGGCCTTCGCCAGATGCGGCGCGTGGGCAGCGCCCGTCCGCTGGTCCGTGTGTTCGGAGGGGATCGTGGTGAGCGAGTCGCGGGGCAGGCTGACCACACTGACCCGGTCCTCGGCGGCGGAGACATGCACGAGCATCATCACGTCGGTGCAGTCGCAGCCCTTGCCGCCGGCCTTGTACCGCTCCAACTCGTCGGCCGTGAGGCCGGCCCGACTGTCCACCCCGACGACCAGGATGTTGAGTCCGTCCCGGGGCGACGGCAGGGCCGGGGCGGCTGCGGCGAGCGCCCCGGATCCGAGGGCGGCGACCACGGCCGAGGCGAGAAGCGCTTTCCTGACGGGCACGGTCACCGTGCTCACCTCCGAGGTTCGAAAAGCAGATCGACCGACATTAAGGCGATGTCCGTCGCACAGAGGTTCGCGACGCGACATGGTCCGGTCGAATCACTCTCCTGCGGGGTCTGTGTAATGATGCGGGAACCGCTGTGGATGGGAGGGAAGATGGCGCCCGATCCCGGGAAATGGGAGCGGATGGCCTTCATTCCGAAGAGCCGTTATGTGGCGGATCCGCCACCTGCCGACAGGGGACCCTTCCCCGTCTATTCCTCGTTGGTGCAGCAGTGGGCGCTGGCCGGACGCACCGTCCCGGGCCTGCCGGACCGCGAGTGGGAGCGGCTGGTCGCGATGCCCGTCTGGCCGCGATGACGCCTCCGGCGCCGGGGGCCCGGCAGGGCTCAATGGAGTGAATACCGGCGGGTCGGCGATAAGCCGGTTTCCTTTTCGGGGCATGGTCGTTGTGATGTGTGCGGCGGAGGCCGGGGGTTGCAATGCACCGGCGATTCGCGAAATCCGTGAAATTCCGTCCGCCGCGGAAAGGACCTAAGAAAATGAAGTGCAAGAAGGCCGCGGTCGTCGTCGCTGGACTGTTCATGGCCCTGGGTGCGGCCGCCCCCGCCATGGCGGACGCCGGCGCGCACGGTCTGGCCGCTGGTTCGCCGGGTGTTCTCTCGGGCAACCTCGTCCAGGTTCCGATCCACGTGCCGATCAACGTCTGCGGCAACTCCGTGAACATCATCGGCCTGATCAACCCGGCGTTCGGCAACACCTGCATCAACGCCTGACGCAGGCTAAGGGCCGGTCCCCCGGACGTCGTTCGACCTCCGGGGGGCCGGCCCTTCCTCATGCCCGCGCCACCGACGTCCGCTCATCATCGGAACGCGGACGGCCCACCGCGCCCCGCGTCGTCGCCCGCAGCCGCTGCCGTACCCCGCGCACGAGCCGCCCGGCCGTGTAGCCCGCGCCGAACACGAACCGCATCGAAGGACCGTACGAGGGCGCGGTGAGCAGCCCGGCGAGGAAGAGGCCCGGCCAGGAGGACTCGAAGAGCGCCCCGACCTCCGGCGCCCCGCCCGCGCCCACCGTGCGCAGCGAGCCCCGGAGCACGGGTGCGAGCATCCCGGCCCGGTCCAGGCTCGGTGTGAACCCGGTCGCCGCGACGACGTGATCGGTCTCCAGGACGGCCGGGCCCTCCGGCCCGGACACGTCGAGCCGGAGCCGCTCGTCGGCGGTCGGCGCCGCCCGGACGACGTGCGTGCCCAGGCGTACGTCGCCGACGGCCGCGAACCGTTCGCGCAGCCACCACGCGCCCGCCGGCCCCAGCGCCGAGTCGAAGATCCGCTCACGCGTCGGCGCGGGCAGCCGACGGAAGAGCCCGGGGGTGTCCGCGTACAACCGGTTGCGCCAGCCGCAGCCGAGGCCCGTGTGCGGGGCGCGGATCGACTGCCACAGGCCCCGGTCGAGGGCTGGAGGGAGGGTGTTCCAGTTCAGCCGGTCCGAGCGGGCCAGGATGCGGGCGTGCGCGCCCTGTTCGGTGAGGATCGCCGCCGTCTCCAGGGCCGCCTGGCCGGCGCCGACGACGGTGACGTCCTGCCCGGCGAAGCCGTCCAGTTCCCCGTGGTGGCTGCTGTGGGTGGCGTAACGGCGGGGGAGTCCGCGCAGAGGACCGGGGATCTCCATGAAGGGCAGGACGCCGACGGCCAGTGCCACCGTGCGCGTACGCAGGCTCTCGCCGTCCTCGGTGAGGAGCTCGAAGCCGTCGGCGAGCGGGGCGACCGAGGTGATCAGGCGCTCGTCGAGCGCGGGGACGGTCTGGCGGGCGAACCACTCGCCGTAGTCGGCGAAGAAGCCGACCGGGAGCGGGACGCCGTGCTCCACGCGGACCCCTCGGGAGGCCCCGTAGGTGTCGAGTCCGTACGCGCCACGCGGGTCGGAGAGATGGGAGGCCCAGGGCTCGGACTTCAGGAACATGCCCGAGGGCATGGCGCGCCAGGACTCCATCGGGCGGCCGAAGGTCCGCAGGTTGAGGCCGTGTGCCGCCGCGTGGGCGGCCACGGAGAGCCCGTAGGGGCCGGCTCCCACAATCACCAGGTCGTACATCGTGCCTTCCGTTGTCATCGTCGGGTCATGCGGTCGGAGGCGGAGCGGGCCGTCTGCGGAGGAGGCACGGTCGCCACCTTCCGTGGACGGCGCCCCGGGTCGAGGAGCCGACGGAGCGTCATCGCGCCCTTGCGCAGGACGTGGAGGATCCAGGCACCGGCCATCGCCAGGGCGGGGGCGAGGTCGTCGGCGGCGAACCAGGCCGTCTCCGTCCGCCCGCGCGGGCCCTCCTTACCCCGGCGGCCGGGTGAGGTGAGCACGGACAGGGCCGCGTAGTTCTCGACCACGAACCGGCGCCCGTACGTGGGGGAGTGCGCCGGGATCGGACGGCCGGTCAGGTCCAGGTGCATCGCGCGGACGACGTCGAGCCCGGCCGGGTCGGCGAAGAGCCGGAACTGCGCGCCGGGCCTCGGATTGAAGTCGAGCAGGTGGTACGCGCCGGTGGCCGGGTCGAGCCGGAAGTCCAGGTCGCACACGCCCCGATGACCGAGCGCGGAGAGCAGCTCGCCCGCCATCCGCTCGACCACGGGGTTCGCCGTCCAGCGGCCGACCGCCGTGAGGCCCGCCCCGTCCGGCCACGCCCGCTCCTTGCGCCCGGTCGCCCCGGCGACACAGCGGCCGGCGGAGTCGACGTACCCGTGGAAGAACCAGTCCAGATCGCGGCCCGGCGGCAGCAGCCGCTGGAGCAGCAACCGGCTTCCCGCCTCGGGCGTACGGGCGTACAGCGCGCGGACCTCGGGGAGCGAACGCACGAGCGAGGTGCTGCGCAGTCCGCTGCCGGGCGGGAGCAGCCACGGCCGGCTCCACTTGGCGACCACGGGCAGCCCGAGCGCCCAGGCCATGGCCGCGGCCTCCTCGGCGCTCCGAGGGAGTTCGGTCGGGGGGTGCGGGAGCGCGAGGGCGCGGCAGGTCTCGGCGAGCCGGGCCTTGTCGGCCACACCGGCGAGCCGGTCCGCCGACTGGTCGGGCAGGAGATAGCGGCCCGTCAGCTCGGCGCGGTGCTCGGCCAGGGCGAGTGCGCCGAGATCGTCGAGAGGGACGAGGAGCGCGGGGGCGCCCAGGTCGGTCGCGAGCCGGAGCAGGAGGTCGGCCAGGGCGGCGGGCAGGGCGGACGGCGAGAGGGGCGCGGGGCGGGTGTGGGCGCTCCGGACGTACCGGGAGCGGGCCGCGGGGCTGGTCGGTGATTCCAGGACCACGTGGACCGGGACGCCTGCTCTGCCCAGGGAGCGCGCGGCGCCCAGCGTGCCGTGATGGAAGGGGTTCCGGTCGAGTCGCACGAGGACGGCGGGGACGCGGGTGTCAAAACTCGGCACGGCATTCCTTCATCTCGGGTGCCCCAACTGGGCGATGAAATACACCAATGGACTACTGATCAGATCGGTGGTGCGTTCACTGTCGGCTTATTAGGAATACTTTCTGAGTATCGGACTGACGGAGTATCAAACGACGTAGTGCGTGAAGGAGTGGCCATGGAAATCCGGAAGCGGAAGACATCGAGGGTGTGGCTGGGGGTGTTCACCGCAGGCCTCCTTGCCTCAGGTTCCGTCGTGCTGTCCTCCCCGGCTCACGGCGCCGAATCCGTAACGACACGGGGCCCCGAACCGACTCTCTCCACCGCGCTGGGCGCGTTCCTCGAATCGGGACCGCCCGGCGTCAACCGGATCGGCCAGCTCCAGCGATGGCTCGGCGGACCGGAGCTCCGGGTCGGTCACACCTACCTCCCCGGCGACCTCTGGTCGAACATCGAGAGCCCTCCGGGGTTCCTGGACGCCTGGGCGAAGTGGCGCAACGAGCGCGCCGACCGGCTGTTCGTCCTGAACGTACCGATGCTGGAGCGCAACGAGGCCGGGGTCTCCGACTACGAGGTCCGCCGTCAGCTCCAGCTCGGCGCGGCGGGGTACTTCGACCACCACTTCAAGACGCTCGCCGAGCGGCTCGTCTCCCTGAAGGCCACGGACACCGTCATCGTCCTCGGCTGGGAGATGAACGGGACGACGTACACGCACCGGTGCGCGCCGGATCCAGAGGCGTGGAAGAAGTACTGGACGCGGATCGTCACGGCGATGCGTTCGGTTCCGGGGCAGAAGTTCCGCTTCGACTTCAACCCGAGCCGGGGGACGGACGCCATTCCGTGGACGGAATGCTATCCGGGTGACGACGTGGTCGACATCATCGGCATGGATTCGTACGACCAGCCGCCGGGGGCGAGTTTCGACCGCCATGTGAATGAGCCGTACGGGCTGCAGAAGCAGGTGGATTTCGCGGCCGTGCACGGCAAGGAGATCTCGTACCCGGAATGGGGTCTCTTCCGGAACGGCGACAACCCCGAGTACATGCGGCGGATGCTCGAATGGATGGCCGAGCACAAGCCGGTGTACCACACGATCACGGACTACTGCCCGCACGGCGTCTGGCAGTGCGACGACAACCCGCGCTCCTCGCAGGTCTTCCGCCAGATCCTGTCGGGCGTGAAGCCGGAGGCCCCTGAGGTACCCGAGGCCCCGGAGGTTCCTGAGGTTCCCGAGGCGCCCGAGGTGCCGGAGGTGCCGGAGGCTCCTGAGATCCCGACGGATCCCGAGTTCCCGATCCCGGAGATCCCCGAGATTCCGGAGATCCCAGAGATCCCGGAGATCCCGGAGGCGCCCGAGATTCCGGAGACGCCCGAGATCCCCGAGATTCCGGAGATCCCCCAGATTCCGGAGGCGCCTGAGGTACCCGGGGTTCCCGAGACCCCGACCAGCCCCGCACCCAAGCCGGAAACGAAGCCGAAGCCCGAGCCGAAGCCGGAGACCAAGCCGGAGCCGAAGCCGGAGACCAAGCCGGAGCCGAAGCCGGAGACCAAGCCGGAGCCGAAGCCGGAGACCAAGCCCGAGCCGAAGCCGGAGACCAAGCCCGAGCCGAAGCCGGAGCCGAAGCCGGAGACCAAGCCGGAGCCGAAGCCGGAGACCAAGCCCGAGCCGAAGCCCGAGCCGAAGCCCGAAACCAAGCCCGAGCCCAAGCCGGAACCGAAGCCGCAGCCCAAGCCCGAGCCGAAGCCCCAGCCCAAGCCGGAGCCGAAGCCCGAGCCGAAGCCCGAGCCGAAGCCCGAGGAGACCTGCTGGCCCGTGAATCTCGGTTCGTGGGTCGACAGCTGGATCGGTGGCAAGGTCTGCGTCCCCAAGATCGACATGAAGTGGGACGACGCGGTCGAGCCTGAGGTCAACGACCCCTGGGAGGACATCCTGGACAGCGACAACTGGCCCTTCTGAGGTTGCCCGCCCCCACGGCGGCGGAGGAACTCATCCTCCGCCGCCGTTCGTCCGTCCCGGCAGCCGCTCCACCGCCCGCCCGACCCAGGCCCGCTCGCGTGCCTGCCGGGCCGCCCAGCGCCTGCCGTCCGCCGCGCCCGCGCGCAGCCACAGCAGCGGAGCCGCACCGCGGCCCGCCAGCATCAGCCGCTGGTTGCGCACGGGCTCCGGCCGCCAGTGCTGCTTGTACGGTTCGGCGCCCCGCAGCATGCTCAGCGTCGCCCGCCCGCTCGCGCTGGTCTCCCGGGCCCCGTGCCGCAGCAGCATCGCCGCCACGTCGACCTTCCGTTCGCGCAGCACGGGGTCCGCGCCGTACAGATAGCCGCCCGCGAGCCGGGGCGACATCAGGGTCAGGTCCGCCGCGACGACTTCCCCGCCGAGCCGGAACTCCGTCACCCGCGCGTCCCCGTGCTCGACCATCGGCCGCACGGCCCGCGCGAGATGCTGGGCGAAGCGGTCGCTGGTGTGCTCGACGGTCACGCCCCGCCCCCGCCACTGCAGCTGATGCAGCTTCAGGAGCCGTTCGAGGGCGGCCGGCACCTCGTGTTCCGGCACGATCCGCTCGTCGATCCCGAGCGCGTCCAGCTTCCGCAGCTTCGCCCTCACCCGCTGGGCCTTGCCCGACGGAATCCGTTCGAGCAGGGCGTCCATCGGCACGGCGGGCAGCTCCAGACAGAGCGAGTCGGGCAGCCGCCGGCGCGGACCCCGCCAGTGCGCGACGACCTGCTCCGCCGCCGCCCCCGGCCGGACCTCCCGCAGATCGATCACCGCGCCCCGCGCGGCCTCGGCCAGCGCCCGGGCCAGCGCGGGCGCCGCCTCCGGGCAGGCGTCGTCCAGGAGGACGTCCGTGAAGTCGGTGATCGCGCCACCGAGCTGGGTGAGGACCGGCAGCGGACCCCGCGCCCGCGCCAAGGGCGCCGCCGCCACCAGTTCGCCGTCCTCACGCCGTACGAGCACGACCCGCAGCGCGCCCGGAGTGCCGTACGACACCCACCAGGAGTGCAGCCACGCGTGCGACTGGAACGGGGTGGCCGTGGAGCAGCGCGCGTACAGCGACGCCCACCGCTCGGCGAGCCGGCCGAACTCCGCGCCGTCCCGGCAGACCTCGGCTCTCACGCCGCCCCCCGTCACACCGCCTCCGGTTCCGGCTGGTGCTTGCCGACCGCCGGTCCGGGGACGGCGGCCGGGGCCGCGGCCTGCCGGGAGTGCCGGGCCTCCGCGCGTACCGCGCGCCCGGTGCGCCTCGGCCGCACCAGCAGCGCCAGGCCGCCGAGCAGACCGCCCGCGCAGCCGCCGACGAGCGCGGAGAGCGGGGCGGAGGGCGAGACGGGCTCCAGGGGCTTGGTGGCCCGCGAGAACTGCACCACCTTCACGCCCGTGTTCCCCGAGACGTGCGTGCTGTTGAGGACCAGGGCGCGGGCCACTCCGTCCGCCATGGAGACGGCCTTGGCCGGGGTCGCGGACCGCGCGGTGAGCGAGATCATCGGCGCGTCCGGGGAGGTGGCCGCCTGCACGCTCTCGCGCAGGGTCGCGGCGGAGACGCCCGCCCACACCTGCGCGTCGCCGGTCACCGCGATGTCGGTGGCGACCCGCCCGTACGCCTGGGCGAAGCCGAGCGCCGCGGCCGGGTCGGACTTCTCGCCGGGGACCACGATGACGTAACTCGTGGCCGCGTACTCCGGGGTCTTCACGACCCCGTAGCCCGCGCCGAGGGCCGTGCCGACCAGCACGGACGCGGGCAGCACGAGCCATCGGCGGGGGGTGCGCAGCGCGGCGGCGAGCCGGGCGCGGCGGGGACTCAGGGAGCTCATCGGTGACATCGGGTGACTCACTTCGGGAGGGGAGGGGTGCCGTGGACGGCCTGTTCGTAGAGGGACAGCAACTGCTGGGCGCTGTGCGCGATGTCGTAGCGGCGCGCGGCGGCGGGTTGCGGCAGCCGGGCGAGCCGGGCGTCACGGATGCCGCGCAGCGCGGAGACCAGTTCGGTTACGGACTCGCCGACCCGCCGGGCACCCGGGGCCTCGTCCGGCGACAGGTCGTCGATCGCCGGGCAGGCCACGTACAGCGCCGGCAGTCCGGCGGCCAGCGCCTCGACGACCGCGAGGCCGAAGGTCTCGTCGGGGGAGGTGGAGACGAAGACGTCCATCGCCGCGAGCAGCGACGGCAGGTCGGGTCCCGCGGAGTCCGCCGCCGGCGGGTCCTCGCAGGCGCCCGGGAGCAGCACCCGGTCGGCGGCCCCGCACTCACGGGCCACGGCGAGCAGCCGCTCGCGCTCGCCGCCCTCGCCGACGAGCAGCAGCCGCGCCCGCGGCACCGACGCCACCGCCCGTACGAGACGGTCGAAGCGCTTGCCCGGCGCGAGCCGGCCGACCCCGCCGACGACGAACGCGTCCTCCGGCAGGCCGAGCAGCTTGCGCGTCATGCGGCGCGCGTCCTCGTCGAAGCCGAACCGCGTCCGGTCGATGCCGTTGGGGACGACCTCGATCCGCGGGGCCGGCACGCCCCAGGCCGCCAGGCGCCGGGCGACGCTCGGCGAGACGGCGACCGTGGCCGTGCCGAGCCGCTCGGTCGCCAGATAGAGCGCGCGGGTGCCGACGGAGAGCGGACGGCCCTCGATCTGGGTGTCACCGAGGGAGTGTTCGGTCGCGAGGACCCTGCGGACCCCGCCGAGCCGGGCGGCGAGCCTGCCGTACACGCACGCCCGGTACAGGTGGGTGTGGACGAGGTCGTACCCACCCCGGCGCACGATCCCCGCCAGCCGGGGCAGCGCGCCGAGGTCCCGGTTGCCCGCCATGCCCAGGTGCGTGACCGGGACGCCGTCGGACTCGATGCCCCGGGCGACAGGGCCGGGATTGGTGAGCGTGACGACCTCGCTGCGTACCGGCAGGTGACGCAGCATCAGCCGCAGCTGCTGCTCGGCGCCGCCGATCCCGAGGCCCGTGATGATGTGCAGGACCTTCATGACGTCTCCTGGAGCACGACGTGTTCGAGATCGTCCGGGTGGCGTCGGCGCAGCGGGTGCAGCAGGCGTTTGACGGTGAGCCGCCAGGAGGTGTCCTGCTCCCCGACGTGGACCCGGGGCAGCGCGTGCGCACAGGTCAGCGGGCCCGGATCGATGGCGCAGCCGTAGCGGTATCCGGCCTCCCGTACGGCCCGGACCACGCGGTCGTCGACGTCCCCGTACGGGTAGCAGAAGCCGTCCACCGGCGCGCCCGTGATCTCCTCCAGGAGCTCCCGGCTGCGCGTGGTCTCCCGGGCGAGCGTCGCCGCGTCCAGCGTGGGCAGCGAGACGTGCCGCAGGCCGTGCGAACCGATCTCCATGCCGGCCTCGGCGACCCGCAGGATGCCGTCCTCCGACAGCAGCGGCTTGCGCGGCCCGTTGCCGTCCCAGGCGTTCTCCCCGCCGATGCGGCCGGGCAGGACGTACACGGTGGCGGTGAAACCGTGGCGGCGCAGCAGCGGCAGCGCCGACTCGACGAAGTCGGCGTACCCGTCGTCGAAGGTGAGGCCGACGAGCCCCTTGGCACGGCCCTCCGCGCGCGCGGCGAGCAACTCGCGGACGGAGACCCCCCGAAGTCCACGGTCGCCCAGCCAGTGCAGTTGCCGGGCGAAGCGGACGGGGGAGACGGTCACCCGGTACGGATCATCCGTGGGGTCGGCGATCGAGTGGTACATCACCACCCAGGGAGGTGGCTTCGGCAGCAGTCGACGGATCGCGGCGGCGGGGGGCGCCATGGCAGCGGGCATGGGCGAGCCTTCGGGATGCGGTGCGGGTGAGGGGTGGGATGTCCGGCGCGCGGGGGGCGCAGGTGAGGAAGAGCAGGAAGACCGCGGCGCAGACCACGCACGCGACGGTGAGGGAGAGCAGCGTGGGGGTGATCAGGACCGAGCAGAGCCAGCCCGCGGCGGTGGCCCAGGCGGCGGCGGTCGCGAGCCGCAGCAGCCCCTCGCCCAGGTACCGGACGCGGACGGGGATGGCCTGGCGGTGTGCGCCGAGCAGCAGGAGTACGGCGGTCAGGGTGATCCCGAGGGCGTTGGCGCCGGCGATGCCGACCGCGCCCCACAGCCCGGCGCCGACGACTCCGGCGACGGCGGTCACCGCGAGACCGGCGGCCATGGCGGCGGCCGGGTACCAGAGGGGGCGGGCGACGGAGAAGTAGCAGCGGACCAGAGTGCCGACCGTGGTCTGGCCGAGCAGCCCGAGGGCGTAGACCCGCATCACGGCGGCCGTCGCGGCGGTGTCGCCGGAGTCGAAGGCGCCGCGCTGGAAGAGGACTTCGACGATCTGGGGCGCGGCGGCGATGACGATCGAGGCGCCGACGAGAACGACGACGGCGGCGAGCAGCAGGTCGCGCTCGACGCGGCGGCGGGCGCCGTCCGTGTCGCCCGCCGCCATGGCACGGGCGACGACCGGGAAGCTGACCGTGCACAGCATCAGCGAGAGGATCATCGGCATCTGCGCGACCTTCTGCGCGTAGTTCAGATGCGAGATGGCGCCGGAGGGGAGCGGCGAGGCGAGGAAGCGTTCGATCAGGATCTGCGACTGGCGGGAGACCGTGAAGGCGATGACGGGGGCGATCAGGCCGAGGACGAGCAGCCGTCCGTCGGCGACCGGCCCCGCCTGCGGCAGCGGCCGCCGACGCAACTCCCGTACGAGATAAGGAGCCTGGACCGCCACCATCAGCGCCCCGCCGACGGCGACCCCCGCGGCCGCCGCCCGTACGCCGAAGGGTTCGCGGAGCACCACGATCGTGCCGATGATGCCGATGTTGTACGCGACGTAGATGGCGGCCGGGGGCAGGAACGAGCCGTGGGCGCGCAGGGCGGCGGAGCAGTAGCCCGCCAGCGCGAAGGTCAGCACGCAGGTCGCGGTGAGCCGGGTGCAGTCGACGGCGAGAGCGGGGTCGGAGAGGCCGGGCGCGAGCGCGGCGACGAGGAGCGGCGCGGCGAGGATCAGGACCCCGGCGAGCGCGGACATGGCGAGCACGAGCCGGGGCAGCGTGGAGCGTACGAGGGCACGGACGGCGCCGCGCCGACGGGTCAGGGCGCGGCTGAACGCGGGCACGAGGATGAGCGCCATCGCGTCCTCGATGAGCAGCGTCGACGCGAACTCGGGCACGGTCCAGGCGACGAGGAACGCGTCGGTCTCGGCCCCGGCGCCGAAGTAGTGCGCGAGGCTCTGGTCCCGTACGAGTCCGAGGACGGCCCCGGCGGCGGTGAGCACGGCGGTCACGGCGGCGGCCCGCGCGAGGAACCGACCGCCCCCGCCGGCCTTCGGAGCGGGAGCGGACGTCGGTGCGGGGGCGGCGGTCGGGGCGGAGGCCGGGACCCCGCGTGCCGGGCCGTCGCCCCGCCGGCCGCGCGGCCGCCAGTCGTCGGCGTACTCCACGGGCGGCGGCAGCCCGCCGTCCGAGGGCGCGGCGGTACGGGCCCCGGCGGACGGGGACGCGCCGGAGGCCGCCGGGGCCCGTACCGACCCGGAGCCGCCGGGCGGGACGTGCGCCGTCGTGCCCGCCCAACGCCGGACGCCCGGGGCCCACGGGTCCGCCCACACAGGCGCACCGGACTCCCCGGGGGGCTCCGCGGGCGGCACCCGGTCCGTGGACTCGGGCTCCCCGCCCCACGGGTCACGCACGGTCCACCTCCGCCAGCGACCACCAGGCCGCGAGGCCGAGCACGACCGACATCAGGACCGTCGACGGGCCGCCGATGTCCGCGTAGAAGAAGTCGATGAGCTGCCACGACAGCAGGCCGATCGCGACGAGCCCCATCCGCCGCACCGCGCCCACCAGCAGGGCCGCCCAGCTCCCCGCGAGCGCGAGCAGCCCCACGAGCCCCTGCTCGCTCAGCACGAGCAGATACATGTTGTGCGGGGAGAGCAGCGGCTGCTTGAGGAAGTCCGCGCCCGCCCCCGCCGTGTCGCTGCCCGACGACAGCGCGAGCGAGGCGTGCGAGTCGCGGTACGCGGGGAAGCCCTTCAGGCCCACCCCGGTCAGCGGATCGGACCGCCACATCTGCCCGGCCGCCGCCCACATCGTGTACCGGTCCGTCACGGACTGGTCCGGCGCCCCCGCCACCTGCGTGATGCTGGCGACCCGCTCCTTCACCATCGCCGAGCCCACCCCGAACCCGCCCACCAGGACCACCGCGAGCGCGCCCACGACGAGCGCCACCCGCCCCGCCCGCCGCAGCCCCGAAAGGACCAGCTGGATCGCGACCGCGAGCACCGTCGCGATCCACGCGCCCCGGCTGAACGAGAGGACCAGAGGCAGGAAGAGCAGACCTGCGCAGACAAGCGCGGCGGTCCGCGCCCGCCCCCGCCCGCTCCCCAGCGCGATCCCGACGACGACGACCAGGCCGTACGAGACGACCGTCGCCATCCCCATCACGTCCGTCGGCCCGAACGTCCCGACCGCCCGGACGTCCTCGCCCTGGTACGACGCGCCCGTCCCGGTCAGGTACTGCGCCACCCCGACCGCGCCCTGCACCAGCGCCAGGGCGACCAGCGCCCACGCGACCACCGCGAAGTCCCGCCGGTCACGGATCATCAGCAGCACGGCCGCCGGGACCAGGACGAAGATCTGCACGTACCGGGCCACGCCCGGCAGGGACGACGCCGGGTCACCGGAGGTGATCGCCGCCAGGCAGATCCCGAGCACCGGCAACCCGAGCACCACCGCCGCCGCGCGGCTCAGCGGCCGCGCCCCGCTCCGCACCACGCGCACCAGGCAGATCAGCACGAGCAGTCCGGAGGCCGCGTCCGCGACCGTCCCCGTCCCGCCCGTGCCGCCGTCCGCGCCGCCCCCGCCGGGGACGAGCAGCAGCGCGATCACCACCAGGACCGGGGACAGCGCCGCGGCCCGGCGCGCCCAGTCCCGTACCTCCGTCCCGGCCGCCCACGGCACCACCCCCGTCGCCGTCGCCATCATCAGCTCCCCGCCGGCCGGACCAGGCCCGCCGCGGTCCGCAGCAGGATCCGGACGTCCTGCCAGAGCGACCAGTGGTCGATGTAGTGGTTGTCGAAGCGGCAGCGGTCCTCGATGGACGTGTCGCCGCGCAGCCCGTGCACCTGCGCCAGACCGGTCAGCCCGACCGGCATCCGGTGCCGGTCCGCGTAACCCGCGTGGATCTTGCTGAACTGGGCGACGAAGTACGGCCGTTCGGGCCGCGGACCGACCAGGCTCATGTCCCCGCGCAGCACGTTCCACAGCTGCGGCAGCTCATCCAGCGAGGACTTCCGCAGGAAGCCGCCGACCGCGCTCATCCGCCGGTCGTTGGCGACGCTCCACCGGGTCGCCGACTCCGTCTCGTCGGCCGGGCGCAGCGTACGGAACTTCAGCAGCGTGAACAGCCGCCCGTTCTGCCCCACCCGCTCCTGCCGGAAGAGCACCCCGGGCCCGTCGGAGAGCCGGACCGCCAGCGCGCACAGCAGCAGGACCGGCAGGGCCAGGGCCAGCGCGGGAGCGGCCAGGACCACGTCGAGCGCGCGCTTCGCGGTCAGCCCGGGCCGCTCACCCAGCGGGACCAGGCGCCGGCAGGCGTACCCCCACAGATGGTCGCTCATCGCCCCCTCGTGGCCCTCGCCGCCCACCCGCCAGGTGGTGCATCCGTAGTGCTGGAAGAGCGTCACCAAGCTGGTGTCGTCGCTCAGGAAGACGGCGTCGCGCACCGTGTTCTGGATGACCGCCCGGTGGATCTCCTCGGCCGAGGAGAGAACCGGAAGCCCGGGCTCCCCGTCCGGCCGCGCACCGACGATCCCGACCGGCCGGATGCCGTACTCCGGGTGCTGCGCGAGCGCCGCCGCGAACCTGCGGGCCGCGGCCGGCGCGCCGACGACCAGCGCGGAGCGCGGATGCGCCCGGGCCGTACGCCGCCGCCGGGCGTGCACCACGGCACGCGCCAGGCAGACGGCGACGAGCTGCGTCGCGTACGCCGTGCCGAGCGCGCCCGGGCCGATCGCAAGAGCTGGGGCGAACGCGGCGACGGCCGCGGCCGAGACGCACCAGGCGACCCCGGCCCGCGCGGCGAGCGCGGGCAGTTCGTCCAGTACGGCGGCGCGGGCCCCGGCCGGCCGGTGCAGCCCCGCCTGCGCGTCCAGGACCAGCACGCACAGGGCGACCAGCAGGAACAGCCGTAGCCCGCGCTGCGGTTCGGGCATCAGCCCGACGGCGAGCAGCACGGCCAGGCCGTCGGCCGCCATCAGCGGTACGGCGGCGAACCGCAGCGGCGCGGAGCGGCGCGGCGGCAGCGCGAGCCGGTCCGAACCGCCGCGCTGCGGCGCCAGGGAGGCGAGTCCGGGGAGCTTGCCCCGGCCCGCCGAGGGCCAGGGGCCCGGTGCAGAAGGAACGCTGGTGCTTTCCGTAGTCACGGCGAAATCGGCTCTCTGTGCTCGGTGCACCGCACTCCGGCCAGCTCGCGGTACACGTCCGCGACGGCCGCGCCGGTGCGCCGCACATCGAATCTGCTGAGTACGTGTTCGTGGGCCTCGCGGCCCAGGGTCCGCCGCTGCTCCGGCCGGCCGAGCAGGCGGCCGACGGCAGTGGCGAGGGCGGCCGGGTCCTCGGGCGGGACCAGGCACAGGGGTTCGTGGCCGGGCGGGAGGCTCTCTCTGGCCCCGTCCACATCGCTGACCACGACGGGCCGTCCGCTCGCCATGGCCTCCAGGGGCGCGAGCGCCATGCCCTCCCAACGGGACGGCAGGACGACGAGATCGGCCGCCCGGTACCAGGGCGCGGTGTCGTCGACGTTGCCCGTGAACCGCACGGACGGCGGAGCGGCGGCCCGAAGCCGCTCCCCGTCGGGCCCGTCGCCGACCAGCACGAGCCGGGCGGTGGGCACCTGTTCCAGGACGGCGGGCCAGGCGGAGAGCAGGACGTCCTGCCCCTTCTGCCGGCAGAGCCGCCCGACACAGACGACGGTCGGCCCGGGCGCGTCGACGGTGTCGTCGTCCGAGGCGGCCGGCGCGAACCGCGCCACGTCCACCCCGTTGTGGATGACCGACCACGGCGCCCGGACGCCCGCCGTCTCGCCCGTACGGCGTTCCGCCTCGCTGACGCACACGATCCGGTGCGTCCAGCGCGCCGCCCACACCTCCCAGCGGCGGGCGAGGGCGCCGACCGTGCCGTCGACCGCCTCGAACGACCAGGCGTGCGGCTGGTACACCGTCGGCAGCCCTCCGCGCAGGGCGAGTCGGGCGCACAGCCCGGCCTTGGCGCTGTGCGCGTGGACCAGGGCGGGGGCGACCGTACGGATCACCCGGGCCAGGTCACGGGTCTCCCGGACCAGACCGGGGCCGGGGTCGCGCCCGGCCCGCCAGTCGAAGAGCCCGGCGCCCTCGGCCCGTACGGCCTCGGCGAGCGGGGTGTCGGGCGGGCAGGCGACGGCGACCCGAAGCCCCGCGCCGAGCTGCGCGCGGACGAGGTCGACGACGACGCGCGCGACCCCGCCGTCGCCGGGCTGGACCGCGTGCAGAACGGAGAAGGACAGCACGTCAGCGCCGGACGTCCGCCTGGAGGAAGAGCGCTCCGAGCCAGACGGTGTCCTGGCGGGAGCCGAGGCGGACGTGGAATCGGTCGGCTCCATGGCGCAGCGCACCCCCCAGATCGAAGACGTCGGAGTCGTACCCCAGGGTGTTCTGATGAGCCGGAAGTCGTTCGATCCGACCGGCGCCGAAATCGGTGATGCTGGAGTTCATCACGTCGTTCGCGGAATTGGCGGAATCCGAGAGCAGGACACTCTTCGACCGGCTCGTCTCCACCGCGAGGTAATCCCCGGAAGTGCCCTTGTCGCCGTCATAGGCGACCACTCCGAGTTGTCCCGAAGCGCCCTTCGGAACAGCCGTTTCCGCAAGCCCCACCCGGAGTGCACCGGTACGCGGACCGACCGTTTCGAAACCGTCCCAGAGGGCCAGTCGGCGCAGCGGTTCCGCCGCGTTCTCGTACGCGACGACCAAGGTCCAGCCACCCCACCCGCCGACCTTGGAGCGGCCCATGGCGACATTCACCTGGGCCACCGTCCACAGCCCGTCGCGGGCCGAGCGGACGAGTTCGGTGACGTCCGCCGAGGCCTGGAAGGCGTCGGCGCCGTCCGCCGTGCGGTGACCGATCGTGGAGTCGGCCAGGACCGCCTTGTACCGGCCCCCGGGCTCGGCGATCAGCACCCGGCCGTTGTCCTTGTGCGGCTTCTGCTCGCCGACCAGCAGGTTCCCGCCCCAGTAGAGCCGGGCGTAGCTGACCCGGGAGCCCTCGGGGACCCGCAGCTCGGCGCTGCTGGAGTTGTAGGTGTTGGGGTCGTCGTCGACGTCGACGTACCCGATGGCGAAGCCGTCGTTGCGCGTTCCCGCGCTCGTGGCGTCCTTGGCGACGGTGGCCGAGGTGTTGGCTGCGCGGACGATCCCGCCGTGCTGGACCGCCTGGTACCGCTGGGCGAAGGGAACGCGGGGGGCTTCCTTGGGCTGGGGCGCGGCGGCGGCCGGCAGCGCGGCGGACAGGGCCGCACACGACAGGGCGCACAACACACCGCGGCGCACAGCACGAACCGCTGAATTCCGCATACAGGTTCTCCGCTTTGATGAGAGAAGCAAGGGAACACCCGTGAAGACCGGGGGAGAGGGAGATGTCGACCGTGCGAAAAGGGCGTCCGCGCGGCTGGACCGGAAGCAACGTTCGGGAACGTTATAACCCCGACGCCGGGCGATAGTAAGCATTAGATGCTCACAAACGCTAACTCCCGTACCTGTTCGGCAGTTTCCTCGTTGTGCGTGTTGCGCCAATCCTCGGCCACACGCTCGAATGGCCCTCTTATGGCCCAAAGATCGGTTGAACGTCACCCGTTCGGGAGAGCAACCGATGAATTGCCGCTGCGTTGTTGAAGGAGCCGGGCGAAACCGTCCGTGCCGTCTCAGAGGTCTGTCAACAATCGAGGAGCGCTTCTCCATGTCCCGTATCGCGAAGGCTGTAGTCCTGTCCGTGGGTGTCGCGGCGTCCGTCGCGGGTGCCGCCGGTGTCGCCGCTGCCGACTCCGGCGCCGCGGGCGCGGCCCTGCACTCCCCGGGCGTCCTGTCCGGCAACCTGGTCCAGGTCCCCATCCACGTGCCGATCAACCTGTGCGGCAACACCGTCAACGTCATCGGCGCCCTGAACCCGGCCTTCGGCAACACCTGCGTCAACGCCTGATCTCGCACGCCGGATCGTGGTCCTTCCGAGGCCGGCGCGCCGCCCCGTTCACGGGTGGCGCGCCGGCCTTTGCTCATTCGGACGCACCCTTGTGCGCCGTCGGGTGCAACGGCGTACGCCCCTCGGAGGACCAGGTCAGGGCAGCGGATTCACCCGAACGGAGGGGGTGGCGCTGCGTAGTCTTCTCGTTGCGGAGCGCTATGCGTGCAGGACACGGTGGGGGAGTTGTTGTCCGACGCATACGGAAAAGGAACAGACATGCGTCCCCTGGCCCTGAGCCGCATCACCGCCCTGGCGATAGCCGCCGCCATCACCGTCGGTACGGCGGGACCCGCCCTCGCCGACGAACACGACCCGTCCCGCATCTCCGTCCCGGCCGCGCAGGCACCCCTGCCGAACGCGGCGGCGCTGCTCGCCCAGACCGAGGCGCTGGGCGACATGACCGAGGTGACCGCTCCGGTCACCGAGCTTCTCGAGGCCGTCCTCAAGGCCGACGGCGGTCAGATCCCCGCCGCCGACGCCGCGGCGCTCAAGGCCAAGATCGCGGAGGCCATCGACTCCGCCAAGACCGCCGCCGCGGCGCCCGAGACTTCGGCCGCCCAGCCCCCCGCGGCCGAGTCGCCTGCGGAGGCCCCGGCCGCTCAGGCCCCGGCCGTCCAGGCCCCCGCCGCTCAGACTCCGGCCGCTCAGGCTCCCGCCGCTCAGGCCCCGGCCGCACAGGCTCCGGTCCTCCCGGTCGCCGCCGGCGGCGCGAAGGCCGCGCAGGCCGCACCGGCCGATCTCCTCTCCGACGCCCTCGCCACCATCGAGAAGGCGGTCGCCGACCTGCTCGCGGCGGTCACGGGCGGCGACGCCACCGGTGTCGTCCCGCAGGTCACCGCGACCCTGACCTCGCTGGTCAACCTGCTCGTCACCACGCTCCTCGGCAGCGGACTGCCCGCACCGGACCTCGCGGGCCTGCCGAAGCTCCCGACGCTCCCGGTCCAGGCGCCCGAGACCCCGGCGGCGCCCCCCGTCGCGGCCCCCGAGCTGCCGGTGAAGCCGGCGCTGCCCCCTCGGTAGTCACGGTCGCACCACCCGCGCCGTGCCGCCCGGCATCCCACCGGGCGGCACGGCGTTCGGCCGTCCGGTCCGCAAATAGGACCGCGGCCAGTCATTCGGGTGCAGTGGGCAGAAATCCCTTCTCCCGGAGTTTCCGGGGCGCGCACCTCTCGTTACAGAAGACAGAACGACGTACAGGAATCGCCAAGAGGCCTGTACGGCAAGCGACTTGCTTGCACTGTGACGCGAATGAGGAAGGACTCGATTCATGAAGCCCACCAAGGTTGCCGCGGTCGTCGCCGGTTCTGTGATGGCCCTGGGTGCCGCCGCGCCCGCCATGGCCGCCGAGGCGCTGACGCCCACCAGCCTGAACGGTGGCCTCTCGGCGCTCACCAGCGAGGGCCTGAAGACGGACGCGCTGAGCAGCACCACGGACGGCTCCGTGGTCAAGACCGTGGGGGACACCGCCGACAAGCTGAACAAGACCACCCAGAGCGCCCCGCTGCTCGGCGGCCTCCCCGTCGGTGGCTGACGCACCCTCAGCGCCACCACCGCCCCGCGCACTTCCCTAGCGCGGCGGACCGCTCACGCGGTCCCGACCCTCCTGGATGGACCCCTCGCTCCGCCTGGCGCCGGCGGACCTTCTCACCGGGCGTATGCCGCTACCCACAGTGATCGGCTGATCGAATGATTTTCGGATCGGCTGCCGTGTGGTCCCGGCCCCCGAAGTGTGCCGCTCCCTAGGCTCTCGCCGACCCCCCACGGAAGGTCGGCCCTTGGAGAGACCGATGGCGGCGGCGCTCGCTCTCGCGTCGCGGTCCGCGGCGCAGCTGCCCGGTGTCCCTGAGCCTGACGTTCCGTAGCCAGTCCGTCGACGACCGACGTACTGAGCGCGCGGACAGGCCGGTCGGAGCGAGGGGGGATCCCTTCCGGTCTCTCCTTTTCTCCAGAGGAAGAGCGGTATGCGATCCATCATCAGCCGGAAGCTGTTCACCGCCGCGGCGACGACGGGCATCCTGTCGCTGACCGGAGGCGTCGCCATGGCGGCGAACTCCGCGAGCGGTACGGGCGATACGCCGAAGCCCGGCACGGGCCAGCATCTTCAGATCCCCCTCCCCGAGAGCCTCTGCGGCGACCCGGCGCGGATCTCCGCGATCGCCGCGGCGGTCGCCGACGTCTGCGCGACCACGGACGACGACGAGCCCGGCGGCTACGGCGACGGCGACGGCCCCGACGAGGAACCCCCCAAGCCCCCGGAGCACCCCAACTACCCGGACCAGCCCGGGAACCCGGACCAGCCGGGGAAGCCGGACCACCCGGAGAACCCTGGCAACCCGGATCAGCCGGGGAAGCCCGATCACCCCGAGAATCCTGGGAAGCCGGATCAGCCGGGGAAGCCTGACCACCCGGACCAGCCTGGCAACCCGGATCAGCCGGGAAAGCCGGACCACCCCGAGAATCCTGGGAAGCCGGATCAGCCGGGGAAGCCGGACCACCCGGAGAACCCCGGCAACCCGGACCAGCCGGGGAAGCCCGATCACCCCGAGAACCCTGGGAAGCCGGATCAGCCGGGGAAGCCGGACCACCCGGATCAGCCTGGGAACCCGGATCAGCCGGGGAAGCCGGACCACCCGGAGAACCCCGGCAACCCGGACCAGCCCGGGAAGCCGGATCACCCGGAGAACCCTGGGAACCCGGATCACCCGGGGAAGCCGGATCACCCGGAGAACCCTGGGAACCCGGATCACCCGGGGAAGCCGGATCAGCCGGGGAAGCCGGATCACCCGGAGAACCCCGGCAACCCGGACCAGCCCGGGAAGCCGGGCAACCCCGGGGAGCCCACGACTCCCACCACCCCGCCGACGTCTCCGGACGAGCCGGGTAAGCCGGGCGAGCCCACGACGCCGACGACTCCTCCCACGACTCCGGGCGAGCCCACCACTCCGACCACTCCTCCCACGTCCCCGGACGGGCCCGACAAGCCGCAGCTGCCCGACACGGGCAGCGACGCCTCGACGGCGGGTGCCGCGGCCGTCAGTGCCGCGCTGCTCGTCGGCGGAACCGTTCTCCGCCTCCGCGCCGGGCGCGTCGTCCGGGCCGGGCGGGCCCAGCGGGGCGAGCGCCAGGGCTGACGCGCAGTACTGACGCGGCGTCAACGAAGGCCCCCACCGTCACCGGTGGGGGTCTTCTACGTTGCTGCACACAGGCGAATTTCGCGACGTTCCCTCCGTCAGGCTCGTTCTCAGGACGCAGTACCTCAGTACCGTCGACACCCGCTCTGAAGGGCCTCCGCAGTCATGAATCTGCGCTCTCACGCCGGCATGGGAATCCTCATGACCGCTCTCGCCTCCGCGGCCGTGACCTCCCCCGCCGTCGCCGCCAACGCGCCGGTCGTCGTGCCGCTCCAGGGACTGGAGCCGGTGATCCCGATGGACGCCCCCACGGTGGCCACCGGCGTCCCCCTGCCCGTCCCGGGAGGCCCGACCGGCTTCCAGCAGGGGCAGTCCGGGCTGCCGGACGTCGGCCTGCCGCGCGTGCCGTTCACCAGCACGCTCCCGGAGACCGTCCTCGCCGCCGACCTCCCCGAGGTCATCGAGGGCAGCCAGCCCGGTCAGGCCCTGTTCACCACCCCGCGTTCGGAGATGGCGGCCTCCACCCCCGGTGCCACGGTCGGCAACCCGGTCGTCACGCCGCGCGGTGACCGGCTCGGGCTGCCGGACCTCGCCGTGCCGGAGGTCGGCGTCGTCGCTCCGGCGCTGCGCGGGGCGCTGGGCTCGCAGTTGGGTCTGGCGCAGCCGACGGCCTGACCCGCGTTCGTTTGTACGACCAATGACCAGGCGGGTGAAGACACGATTCTTCCCCGCCACCCGAGGGGTCGTTGCTCGTTACAACTGAAGGCTGGTCGCATGGCCGTGGCCCGCAGTTCCCGGGCTCGCTCCGTCGTATCCGACGGCGGGCGGCCCAGCGGTTCTGCGGGCCTTTCGCTCGCCCATTCGTCCCATCCGGCCTAAAGGCCGTGACCCGCACGCCATTGCGGCGTTGAACGGGAATGTCGGCCGTGATTCTCGCGGTCGCCTTTCCACGTCCAAGGAGTTCTTGATGTCTCGCATCGCGAAGGCTGCCGCTGTTCTCGCCGGCACGGGTGCCGTTGCCCTCAGCGGAGCCGGCATGGCCGTCGCCGACTCGGGCGCCCAGGGCGTCGCCGCCCACTCGCCCGGTGTCGCCTCGGGCAACGCCATCCAGGTCCCGATCCACATCCCGATCAACCTGTGCGGCAACACCGTCTCGGTCATCGGCCTGATCAACCCGGCGTTCGGCAACACCTGCGCGAACGTCGACGGTCACGGTGGCGACCACCGTGACGGCGGCTACGGCGGCTGACACTCCCGCAAGGTCCTGACGTCCCCCCGGCCCGTCGGCCGGGGGGACGTCCGCGTCATGCGTACCGGTAGATCGCGCTGTGGTCGAGCATCGAGGCGGGGGTGACCCCCCATGGCCCCATCTTCTCGTCGCGGGCCGCGATCCGGCGGTACTGCGACTCGCCCAGTTGCGGCGGCTCCGTCGGGAGGTAGCCGGCCCGCGGGTTGCGCTCCTGCCAGCGCGACCAGAGCAGGTCGATGAAGGAGTGGTGGAGCCAGAAGACCGGATCGTTGACGGAGGCGCCGCCGAGCATCAGGCCGCCGACCCAGCGGTGCACCCGGTTGTGGATCCGGAAGCGGTCGTTGCCCCGGCCGGGGGCCCAGCCCTCCAGCGCGTTGCGGAACCCCGACCGGCTGGTGGAGTTCCAGGGCTCCACGTCGTACACGGTCTCCCGCATCACCGTGTCCAGCTGCGCCTTCGTCGGCAGCGTGATCGGATCGTGTGGGCGGCCGAAGTCCCTGGTCAGGAACTTGCCCTCGGTCATCGCGTGCTTCACCGTCCAGCGCCCGCCCGCGTACGCGAAGGGGCCGGTCATCACCTGGAGGTCGGCGCGGCGGCCGTTGCCGCCCATGAAGTCCTCGCTCCACAGGGAGGCGGCCGGGGTGTTGTCCCGGGTCCAGTCCCAGTACGGGACGGTGACGGTCGGGTCGATCCCGCGCAGCGCGCGCTCGAACTCCAGCAGGAACTTGCGGTGCCAGGGCAGGAAGCTGGGCGTCATGTGGGCGACGCGGAGGCGGTCGTCCCCGTCGGCGACGTAGTAGTCGATGTGCGTCCGGACGAAGTCGTCGTACGTGCCCCGGCGCTTGAGTTCCAGGACGGCGGAGACGAACTTCCTCCGCTCGGCGCTCGTCAGGTCACGCTGGTTCTTACGTGTGTAGGCCACGCGGGCTCCCTCCCTGATGGACGCCGTGGGCGGCGGCGTAGCGGGTCAGCGGGGCGGACCCCAGTTCGTCCACGGCCGCCCGGGTGGCGGCCAGCGGTGTCGCATGGGACTCGTAGTGGTCGAGGGGGGTGAGAAAGCCCCCGTCGGCCCGGCGCATCACATGGAGCGGCCGACCGTCGACGAGGACGAGGGGCTCGCCCGACGGGCCCGCGAGGCCCCGGATGTGCCGCCCCCGGTACATCTCGTCGAAGACGTCCTTCGAGGACGCGTCCGAGGTGGCGCGGGCGGACCGCTCACGCGGGGTGCCGGCGATGCGGGCCAGGGCGCCGCCGGTGAAGGCGGCGACGGCCACGGTGAAGAGGGAACGCAGTGCGACGCGGCGCGGGACGATCATGAATGGTCTCCAAGCGGTCGGAGAATGCCCTCAGGGCACAACGATGGAATCCCGACTTCGTTGCGAGCGAAATGCCAGCGGGTGGAATGTCGGCCGATCGAGTGAATTCGGCGCGGGTCGGCGGTCGTTCGTCCCCTAGCATCCCGAGGCATGACCACTCCAAATGTCGTTTCCGCGGCGCGCAGCGACAATCCGCTGGGAACGCTGACCGTCGTTCCGTGGACCATCGGCCCCACCGCCGACACCCCCGTCACCCCCTTTCTGATGGTGTATTCGCTCGGGGACGGCCGTGACGGCCCCGAGGCCGGCGAGGAAGCGATGCGGGCCGCCCTCGAAGGCATGGGCCTGCCGATCGGCGACCGGGTCGTCGACGCCTCGCAGGAGCGCGGCACCGGCGCCCATCTGCTCGTCGAGGCACAGCGGGCGGTGCTCACGCTGCCCTTCATGAAGGCCCAGTGCCCGGTGCCCGCCGAGTGGGAGGCGGCCGTCAAGGAGAACGGGCACGCCTACCTGATCGTCTCGGTGCGCCCCTGGCCGGACGCCGTGCCCGGTGAGGCGGTCACCGAGGAGAAGCTGAAGTCCTTCGTCACCGACGACCAGGTCGTGGCGGCCGCCGCGCACGTCCTGCTGCCGGTGCGCAGCCTGCTGGGCTGAGCGGAGAGCCAAGGAGAGGAGGGGGTGGCGGCATGGCGACGGTGAACGTACGGGGCGGAGTGCCGGGACAGCGGCAGGAGGAGTCCGCGGAGACCGTCGGGACGGTCGGCGCGAGCCGGGCGCTCGGCCTGCTCCTCGTGATCACCGGGGCGGCCGGGGTGCTGGCCGGCTGGGTGATCACGCTCGACAAGTTCAAGCTCCTGGAGGACCCGAACTTCCAGCCGGGCTGCAGCCTCAACCCGGTCGTGTCCTGCGGCAACATCATGAAGAGCGAGCAGGCGGCGGTCTTCGGCTTCCCGAACCCGATGCTCGGCCTCGTGACGTACGCGATGGTCGTCGCGATCGGCGCCGGGGTGCTCGCCGGTGCCCGCCACCGCGGCTGGTTCTGGCTCGGGCTGAACGCCGGCATGCTCTTCGGCGTCGGATTCTGCACCTGGCTGATGTACCAGTCGCTGTACGAGATCAACGCGCTCTGCCTCTGGTGCTGCCTCGCCTGGGTCGCCACCCTCGTCATGTTCTGGTACGTGACCTCGCACAACGTCCGTTCGGGCGTGCTGCCGGCGCCGGCCGCCGTGAAGGGGTTCTTCGAGGAGTTCACCTTCGCCCTGCCGGTGCTGCACATCGGGATCATCGGCATGCTGATCCTGACGCGCTGGTGGGACTTCTGGACCAGTTGACGTGACCCTCCTCTCCTGGCCGCGGGCCGCACTGACCGTGCTGCTCGCGGCCGTTCTCGCGCTGGTCGTCCTGCCTCCCGGCCGCCTCTCGACCGGGGGGCCCGCGCCCGTGCCCGAGGCCGTTCCCGAGCGCTTGAACGTTCCGTCCGGCTTCTTCACCGGTTCCGACGCGGCGGGGGTGGCGCGGATCGCCGACGTGCAGCGCTGGCTCGGTGGTGCGTCGCTGACCGTCGGGCACACCTACCTCCCCGGCGACCGGTGGTCCAACATCGAGGGCCATCCCGCGCTCTTCGAGCCGTGGGCGCGGTGGAAGGAGGAGCGGCCCGGGCGGCTCTTCGTCCTGAACGTGCCGCTGCTCGACCGCAGCGAGGAGGGGCTGTCGGACGAGGAGGTCCGGGCGGGGCTGCGGCGCGGGGCGGCCGGATCGTACGACGGCCACTTCCGCACGCTGGGCGAGCGGCTGGTGGCGCACCGGCTCTCCGACGCGGTCCTGGTCCTGGGCTGGGAGATGAACGGCACCACCTACAGCCATCGCTGCGGGCCGGACCCCGAGGCCTGGAAGGCGTACTGGAAGCGGGTCGTGGCCGTGCTGCGGGACGTGCCGGGGCAGCGGTTCCGGTTCGACTTCACGGCGAGCCGGGGGCGGGACGCCGTGGAGTGGCCGCGCTGCTACCCGGGCGACGCGTACGTCGACATCATCGGGCTGGACGCCTACGACCAGCCCGAGGGGCTCGGCTTCGAGGAGCAGGTGACGGAGGAGTTCGGGCTCGCGCACCATGTGCGGTTCGCGGCGGCGCACGGCAAGCCCGTCTCGTATCCGGAGTGGGGGCTCTTCCGGAACGGGGACAACCCGGCGTACGTCCGCGGGATGCTCGACTGGTTCGCGCGGCACCGGCCGGTCTACCAGACGTTCACCGACTACTGCCCTCACGGAGTGTGGGGGTGCGCGGACAACCCGGAGTCGGGCGAGGTGGTCAGGGGCGCCCTGGGGGCGCCGGGCGGCCCCTGACCCTTACGCGTCGTAGGCGACCAGGGAGATGCCGACGTAGTGGACGATGAAGGCCGCGAGCGTGAGGGAGTGGAAGACCTCGTGGAAGCCGAACCAGCGGGGGGACGGGTTCGGTCGCTTGAGGCCGTAGATGACCCCGCCCGCGCTGTAGAGCAGGCCGCCGACGATCACCAGGACGAGGACGGCGATGCCGCCGGCCCGCATGAAGTCGGGCAGGAAGAAGACGGCCGCCCAGCCCATCGCGATGTAGCAGGGCGTGTACAGCCAGCGAGGCGCGCCGACCCAGAAGACCCGGAAGGCGATCCCCGCGGCGGCGGCCACCCAGACCGCCCACATGAGCGGGCGCCCGGTCGAGTCGGGGAGGAGCAGCAGGGTCAGCGGGGTGTAGGTGCCCGCGATGATCAGGAAGATGTTCGCGTGGTCGAGGCGCCGCAGGATCGCCTCGCCGCGCGGTCCCCAGTTGCCCCGGTGGTAGAGCGCGCTGATGCCGAAGAGCAGGCAGGCCGTGAGGACGTACACCCCGCAGGCGATCCGGGCGCGCGGCGAGTCGGCGAGGGCGACGAGGACGACGCCCGAGACGATCACCGCGGGAAACATCCCGGCGTGCAGCCATCCCCTCAGCCGGGGCTTCACGAACTGCTCTATCTCGTTCACCGAGGGCATGGCGGAAGTCATGGCTCGAATGCTACCTACGCGTCCGTAGGTCTCGGATATGAGTGGCGATGCTCACGTGGGCGGCCCTCTGGACATATGGGCACTTGCGTCGGATGATCAAATGAGTGTGGTCGGCACCGGATGAGCAGCTACGACGCATCCGGGTCGCAGCCCCCACGGGGCAGACATCAAAAAACCCCTCATCAAGGAGCAATCGTGGCGCGCGACAACGCGGCTCCCACCACCGCCGTCCCCACCCAGCACCAGGAACTGGTCGCCTGGGTGAACGAGATCGCCGAGATCACGCAGCCGGACAGCATCGTCTGGTGCGACGGATCCGAGGCCGAGTACGAGCGCCTGTGCGAGGAGCTCGTCGCGAAGGGCACGTTCAAGAAGCTCGACCCCACGCTGCGCCCGAACTCGTACTACGCCGCCTCCGACCCGTCCGACGTCGCGCGCGTCGAGGACCGGACCTTCATCTGCTCCGAGAAGGAGGAGGACGCGGGCCCGACCAACCACTGGAAGGCCCCGGCGGAGATGAAGGAGATCTTCGCGGGCGAGAAGGGGATCTTCCGCGGTTCGATGAAGGGCCGCACCATGTACGTGGTGCCCTTCTGCATGGGCCCCGTCGGCTCCCCGCTCTCCGCCATCGGCGTCGAGATCACCGACTCCGCGTACGTCGCCGCCTCCATGCGCACCATGACCCGCATGGGACAGGCCGTCCTCGACGAGCTCGGCACCGACGGCTTCTTCGTCAAGGCCGTCCACACCCTCGGCGCCCCGCTCGCGGAGGGCGAGGAGGACGTGCCGTGGCCCTGCAACTCCACCAAGTACATCTCGCACTTCCCGGAGAGCCGCGAGATCTGGTCCTACGGCTCCGGCTACGGCGGCAACGCCCTGCTCGGCAAGAAGTGCTACGCGCTGCGCATCGCCTCCGTCATGGCGCGTGACGAGGGCTGGCTCGCCGAGCACATGCTGGTCCTCAAGCTCACCCCGCCGCAGGGCGAGTCGAAGTACGTCGCGGCCGCGTTCCCGTCCGCCTGTGGCAAGACCAACCTCGCCATGCTGGAGCCCACGATCTCCGGCTGGACGGTCGAGACCATCGGTGACGACATCGCCTGGATGCGCTTCGGCGAGGACGGCCGCCTCTACGCGATCAACCCCGAGGCCGGTTTCTTCGGCGTCGCGCCCGGCACCGGCGAGCACACCAACGCCAACGCCATGAAGACCCTGTGGGGCAACTCCGTCTTCACCAACGTCGCGCTCACCGACGACGGCGACGTGTGGTGGGAGGGCATGACCGAAGAGGCGCCCAAGCACCTCACGGACTGGAAGGGCAACGACTGGACGCCGGAGTCCGAGACGCCGGCCGCCCACCCCAACGCCCGCTTCACCGTCCCGGCCGGCCAGTGCCCGACCATCGCCCCGGAGTGGGAGGACCCGAAGGGCGTGCCGATCTCGGCGATCCTCTTCGGCGGCCGCCGCGCCTCCGCCGTCCCGCTGGTCACCGAGTCCTTCACCTGGCAGCACGGTGTCTTCCTCGGCGCGAACGTCGCCTCCGAGAAGACCGCCGCCGCCGAGGGCAAGGTCGGCGAGCTGCGCCGCGACCCGTTCGCCATGCTGCCGTTCTGCGGCTACAACATGGGCGACTACATGGCCCACTGGATCAAGGTCGGCGCGAACGCGGACCAGTCCAAGCTGCCGAAGATCTACTACGTCAACTGGTTCCGCAAGAACGAGGCCGGGAAGTTCGTCTGGCCCGGCTTCGGCGAGAACAGCCGCGTCCTGAAGTGGATCGTGGAGCGCCTGGAGGGCAAGGCCGAGGGCGTCGAGACCCCGATCGGCATCCTGCCGACCGCCGACGCGCTCGACACCGAAGGCCTGGACCTGCCGGCGGAGGACCTGGAGTTCCTGCTCAAGGTCGACCGTGACGTCTGGCGCGAGGAGGCCGCCCTGGTCCCCGAGCACCTGAACACCTTCGGCGACCACACGCCGAAGGAGCTGTGGGACGAGTACCGCGCGCTGGTCGAGCGCCTGGGCTAGTCACCCGCACCGCGAGACTCGTGGCGGGTCGCCCCGAACACCGCCCTGACCAGTGGGGTCACGAACGGTCCGCCACGATGCATACCGGCCCCCGGAGCCCCCTCACGGCTCCGGGGGCCGGTGCGTTCCCGCATGCCGGTGCGTCCCCGTGTCAGAGCAGCGGCTGAGCCGCCTCGACGGTCGCGATCGCCCGACGGCAGGCGTCGCGGAAATTCAGGAACTCGCCGTTCCAGCTGGTCGCCCGGCCGCCCCGGCTGTCGGGGTCCTCGAAGAGGCTCTTGCGCAGCTCGGTCGTCAGCTCCAGCTGCGCGCCCATGCCGAGCATCGTCCTGTTGCAGGGGTTGGCGGCGTGGTCGCCGTTGTACTCCGTGAGCAGCGAGGCCCAGGCGGGGGCGAGGGAGTCGATCGCCGGGAAGCCCGCCGCGTTCAGCTCCTTCACCAGCTCCGTACGGAACGCCTTGTTGAGGCCGCCGACGACGGCCATCCGGCGGTCGCCGGTCGGGGGGTAGGTGCTGGTGGGCAGCTTCAGCTGGTCGAACGTACAGCCGTGCAGGCTGAGGACGTTGAGGTGGCTCGCTGCGGTCGCCACGGCGACGTGGTCGTCGCAGTTCTTCGAGGTGACGTGCAGGTCCTTGTTGCCGGTGGAGAGCAGGCCCTCGAACATCCAGTAGTCGTGCACGGTCGGCAGGACCGGGGCGCCGGCGGCGTCGCTCGGGCTGTATCCGGCGATGCCCAGACAGAGTTCGCTGGTGCCGATCTCGATGCCACCGCCGTGCAGCGCGAGGATCGCGGTGCGCCGGACCGGGGCGACGGTGGTCATCGAGGTGTCGAACTGCTCGTGGCGGCGGTACCGGCGACTGAAGGTGGTGCCCTCCTGGCCCGCGAGCTCCCGGTACAGCGCGGTGTTCGAGGCGTACTCGGTCTCCGCCGCGGCCGCGGTCGGGGCCGCGTACGCGGGGGCGGCGGAGGCCAGTTGGGCCAGGAGCGGTGAGCCCGCCGTGGCCGCGGCGGCGAACGCGGTGAGCACCGTGCGACGGGAGGCGGCACGGGGAGCGGAAGGGTGATCCGTAGTCATGGCCGGAACATAACCGATCGTGTTGGTGCGGGGGGCTTTCAGCCACGGCGCGGAACAGCCCGTCGGTCAGGACCTGCCGCGTTCCTCCAGATAGCGGGTGTGCGCCTCCTGCCGGATCGCCTCCGCGTCCTGGAGGGCGGCGGCGATCTGCCCCGCCTCCTCGTGGAGCGCGGTCAGCTGCCGTTCGAGATGGCGCTCGGGCGGCTCCGTCCCCGGCGTGACCCGGCTCCACCACCGGGTCCGTACGAAGGTGTCCACCGCCTCCGGGATGTCCTGGCGCACCGCGCGCGCCAGGACGTGCAGGTGCTCCGGGTCGCTGACCCAGCCGGGTTCGAGGAGCGCCTCGACGAGCGTGTCGAGCGCGGTGAGGCGGTCGGCCGCGGCAGGCGGCAGCTCGACCTCGGTGAGATAGGCGCGCAGGGTCGCGAAGTCCGAGCGCAGGGAGTCCAGTTGCTCCTCCGCGTTCGGGAACGCGGGCGCGGGCGGCCGCTCGGGCGGGGCGATCAGCGCCCCCGCCGTGTAGAGGGCCACCACGACCAGGGGCCAGAGCGAGCCGGCCGCGCCGGTGAAGGAGAGGGCCAGCCCCACGATGCCGCAGGCGCTGCCGGTGAGGTTCTTGCGGGACTCCAGGTACCGCATGACCGGGTTACTGGTAGCCACGGATCTCCTCGAAGGCTCCGTCGAGCGAGCCCTGGGTGGCGTCGAAGAGCCGGCCGCCGGTGAGACTCGCGATGTGGTCGAGGGCGGTGCGGTCGGAGTCCCCGAAGACGATCGGGAAGACCGGCGTCCGCTTCTGGGCGGGAGGCAGCTCCTGGTAGAAGGCGTCGAACGCGCCGGCCGGGTCGCCGTCGGTGTTCTCGCCGTCCGTCATCAGCACGATCGAGGTGAACGTGTCGCCCTCGGGGCCGGTGCCGAGGTGTTCGTACGCCTCCTTGAGGCTGGAGTAGATCGCCGTGCCGCCCGAGGCGGAGAGCCCGTTCGCCTGGGTGCGCAGGGCATCGATGGCCTTCTTCGGGGCGGCCGGGTCGACCGTGTACGTGCGTACCTCGTTCTGCTTCACCGACGTGCCGAACGGCATCAGGGTGACCGTCTCGCGGTCCCGGAAGTCCTCGGTCAGCTCGGCGAGGGCCGACCTGAGCCGTTGTAGCCGCTCGCCTTGCATGGAGCCCGAGGTGTCGAGGACGTAGACCGTGCGCGAGGGGCGGCGGAGCTTGTTCTCGTACGCGTCGAGGAGGCCGTCGGCGACGGCGCGGCTGCCGGGGAACGGCAGTTCGCGGCGCTGGTCGGCGGTGAGCGGCTTCGCGAGCTCCACGCCCGGGACCACCGGGCGGCGCAGCGTCCGGTTGGTGATCATCCGCTGGGCCTCGGGCGTACGGAGATGGGCGGTGAGGCGCGCGGCGGCCTGCTTGGCCTCCGGGCTCGCCGCGGTGAGCAGCGTGAAGGGGTAGTCGGCGGTGACGACACCGTCGGCGGGGCGGACGACCGTGAGCTTCTCGGCCGAGTTGAGCAGCACCGACTCGTAGTTGATCAGCGCGTCGACGTCCGTGCGACGGGACCAGGCGGTGGCCAGCCAGCCGGAGGAACCGGAGGTCAGCTTCTGGCCCCCGAAGAACTCCTTCAGCTTCGGCGTGGCCGCGGTGACGTCCTTCTCGGTGAGGGCGGACTGGGCGCCGGAGAGACCGGAGGCGATCGAGACGAGGGCGGAGAAGCCGGAGTTGGAGCGGGCCGGGTCGGTCATGCCGTAACCGAGCTTCTTGTCGGCGACGGCCTGGTGGATCTGCGACCAGGTGACCTTCGCGGGGTCCCAGCCGAGCGCGGACACGGCGCCCGGGCGGACGCCGAGGGCGACCGGCGAGGTCATGATCGGCGTCTCGCCGGTGATCTTCTTCGCGGTGTCGGGGCGCAGCCGCAGATAGTCGTTGGAGGAGAGCCAGACCGCGTCGTACGCCTTCTCCGCCGCGCCGGACGCGATCTGCTCGACGGCGTCGAGCGTGCCGGCGTAGGTCGGCCTGACGGTGACCCCGGTCTTCGTCCGGGCCTCTTCGAGGACGGGCTCCATGTCGGCGAGTTCGGAGGAGGCGAGGACGCGCAGGGTGTACGGGGCGCCGGCGTGGTCGCCCCCCGTGCCGTCGCCGTCTCCGCCGCCCCCGCCGCCGTCGGTGCAGGCGGCGGCCAGGGTCAACGCCGCGAGGAGGGCGAGCGCGGATGCCGCGCGGCGGCGCAGGGATCTCATTCGAGGCCGCCTTCCAGGGCGCTCGCACGGCGGGCGCGGCCCAGATAGGCGCTCGCGGTCTGGAGTTCGGCGGTCAGGGACTCGACCGTGGCCGCCATCGACTCGGTCGCCCGCACCTTGTACGTGTCGATCGCGTCGAGCGTCCGGTAGATCTGCTGGAACGCCGTGCGCAGCGTCTCCACGCCCACCGCCGGGTCGGCGGCGATGCGCTGGATCTCGCCGCTCTGGGTCGCCAGCATCTCCGCGTTGCCCCGGATCAGGTCCTCGGTCGTCGAGCGCAGCACGTCGACCTGCTCGGCCACCTTGCGCTGGTTCTCCAGGGCGGAGGAGAGCATGACCGCGATGCGCAGCGCCGAGACCGTGGTCGTCGCCGCCCGCTCGACACCCTTGATCAGCTCGTCGTTGTTGCGCCGGACGACGTCCATCGCCAGGTATCCCTGTGCGCAGACGGCGAGTTGCGTCAGCAGGTCCTGGTGCTTCTGGCGGACCGGGAAGAGCACGTCGGAGCGGAGCGCGTCCGCGGCCGCCAGGTCCGGGGTCAACGCGATCCGCTCCTCGACGGCCGCGTCGAGGGCCTCGGTGAGCACCGCGTACTCCTGGAGCTTGCCCATGGTCTCCCAGAGCCGGGCCCGCTCGGTCTGCAACGCCGCGTTGTCGCGGCGCAGTTCGTCCTGGCCGCCACGGAGCGTACCGACGATCTTCGTCAGCGTGCCCTGCGAGGAGGCGTACTTGGCGACGTGGTCGCGGAGCCTGTTGCCGCCGGGCAGCTTGGACAGGAACTTGCGCGCGCCCCTGCCGGGGGTGTCCCGGGGGTCGAGGTCCTCGACCGTCCGGCGCAGCTCGACGAGCGAGGAACCGACCCGGGACTGCGCGTCGCCGCCCGCCTCGCTCAGCGAGCGGACCGTGCGGTCGAGCATGCGGTTCGACTGGGCGGCCGCGCTGCGCATCTCACCGGCCCCGAGGGCCGCGATCTCCCCGATGCGGCCCGCGAACTCGGGTGAGCGGGTGTCGAGCCCGGCGAGCGAGTCGACGTACTCGACCGCGCGCCGGCTCGTCTCCGTGACGACCGAGTCGTCCAGCGGCACGAGACCCGAGGCCTGCTCGGGGCGGACCGGGGGCACCGGCTCCGGCGGGGTCAGGACCAGCTGGGCGGTGGCGGGGTCGTGGGGCGTGGGCGTGGGCGTGGGCGTGCGAGGGTCGGGCGTGGTCATGCGGTGTCCCCCTGGTTGCGGGCCCGTCGCGCCATGTCGTGCAGCACCTCGCTGGTGGGCACGGGGGCCTGGCGGACCCCGGTCAGATTCTGGTTGAGGCGGTCCGCGAGTTCCGCGGTGGCGGCCGTGAACTCGGCGGCGGCACCCTGCGGGCGGAAGCCGTGGCGCACCGCGAGCTCGCGCAACTCCTTGTCGTTCGTCAGGAGTTCACCGAGCTCGCGACCGCTGTCGGTGAGCGGGACGACCGTGTGGTCGCTGATCACCGTGGTGTCCGGGTAGAGCACGACGAGGTCGCCCATCTGCCGCTTCGCGAGGAGCTGGGAGGCCACCTGGGACTCGTAGACGAGCACCAGCTGGTTGCCGACGCCGCTGATGAAGTCGCGGAACGGGGCGTCGGAGCTGGACTGCTGGGCCCCCTGGACCTCGATCAGCTTGCGCATCAGCGGTGCCGTACGGTTCACGGCCGCCTTGTCGCCCGCCACCTTGCCGCCGTCGGCGACGAAGCTCGCGGCGGCGAGGTAGAGCGCGCCGGAGTTGGAGGCGACGGGGTCGGTCGAGGTGATGAACACCGTGCCGCTCAGCTCCGGCCTCCCGGCCGAGCCCTTGAGCTGCTGCCAGGTCCGGTCGGCCTTCGCGGCCTTCAGGTACGGCTCCATGCGCAGGGTGCCGGTCTGGCCCCCCGGGCTGAACGCGACCAGGCCGTTGTCGGCGAGCACCTCGGCGGCCCCCCGGTGGGCGACGACGACCAGCGGCGAGTAGAAGGGCCGCAGCGCGGCGGCCTTCACCCCGTTCTTGGCGCGCAGCTCGTCGGCGGGCGCCTTGGCGGACGGGAACGCGAAGTCGTAGCCCTTGAGGGGCAGTTCCTCCATGTCCCAGGACCCGGAGGTCTCCGTCCGCACGGTGAAGCCCTCGTCGGCCAGGGCCTGCACCACCTTGGGGTCGGCGAAGAACTCCGCCTTCTCCGACCCGATCACTCCTCGCACGGTCTTCGTTGCCGTGCCCTTGTCCTTGCCGCCGCCCATGAGGAGGACGGTGGCCACACCGCCCAGGAGCAGGACGGCCAGGACGATTCCCAGGATGCGTCTCACGAGGGCAGATTGCTCGCGGAAGCCCACATTCCAGGGGGAGTTGGGTGTACGAGGGGTGAAGTGGTGATCCCGGTACGGAACCGGAGTGCGAGGAACTGGCGTGTGGGCGCGGGGGTTGGGGGTTCAGGGGTGGAGGGTGCAGAGCCTGGGCTCGCCCCGCTCGCCTGACGTGGGTGGCTCCCGTGCGTCTGACGTGGGTGGCTCCCGGCCCGCGCGGCGGTGACGCGCGCGGACCGGGGCCGTCAGGGGGTGGTGACCAGTTCGGGTGCGGTCTCCGGTGCGGTCAGGGCCGCGGTGTGGGCGTCCATGCGCTCGGCGGCCAGGATCGCGGCGGCCGTGTCGGCCCGGGAGGCGGCGACGACCAGGGCACGGCCCGCGAGGGCGTGCGCGCGCCGGTGGAGCGACGGGGTGTCCGAGCCGCTCAGCCCCGCGTGCCGGGCCGGCGGCGCGCCGCGCAGTCGCGCGACCTGCCGGGCGATGAGGTCGCCGGCCTCCGTGTCGCCCAGCTCGTCCGTGACGGCGAGCAGCGCGGCGAGATGTCCGGCGAGCTGGATGTCCAGCTCCTCCTCGCGGGAGCGGTGCGGGTACGCGTTCTGGTCGTCGTCGGCCATCCGGTGGACCGACTTCGTGCGGATCGGTTCGTACATGGGGATGGCCTCCTGAGTATCTCTGGATCCATCCTAGCTTAGATTCAATCTAAAGTTGAGTGGGGTCTGAAGGCCGGCGCGGCTACGGCTGGCTGTAGCCGTCCAGGAACGTGCCGATCCGGGTCACCGCGTCCGCCAGGTCCGCGGCGTTCGGCAGCGTGACGATCCGGAAGTGGTCCGGCTCGTGCCAGTTGAACCCGGTGCCGTGGACCACCATGATCTTCTCGGCCCGCAGCAGGTCGAGAACCATCTGGCGGTCGTCCTTGACCTTGTAGACGCTCGGGTCGAGCCGGGGGAAGAGATACAGCGCGCCCTTCGGCTTCACGCAGGTCACGCCCGGGATCTGCGTCAGCAGGTCGTACGCCACGTCCCGCTGCTCCAGGAGCCGCCCGCCCGGCAGCACCAGGTCCTCGATCGACTGCCGGCCCTGCAGGGCGGCGGCCACCGCGTGCTGCGCCGGCATGTTGGCGCACAGCCGCATGTTGGCGAGGATCGTCAGACCCTCGATGTACGAGGAGGCGTGCGCCTTGGGGCCGCACACCGCGAGCCAGCCGGAGCGGAAGCCGGCCACCCGGTAGTTCTTGCTCATCCCGTTGAAGGTGAGGACGAGGAGGTCGGGCGCGATGGCGGCGGTGGGGGTGTGCGTGGCGCCGTCGTAGAGGATCTTGTCGTAGATCTCGTCCGAGCAGACGACCAGGTTGTGGCGGCGGGCGATCTCGGTGAGGGAGCGGAGCATCTCGTCGTCGTAGACGGCACCCGTGGGGTTGTTCGGGTTGATGATCACGATCGCCTTGGTGCGGTCGGTGATCTTCCGCTCGATGTCGGCGAGGTCCGGCATCCAGTCCGCCTGCTCGTCGCAGCGGTAGTGCACGGCCGTGCCACCGGCCAGGGAGACCGAGGCGGTCCACAGCGGGTAGTCCGGGGCGGGGACGAGCACCTCGTCGCCGTCGTCGAGCAGCGCCTGCATCGACATCTGGATCAGCTCGGAGACGCCGTTGCCCAGGTAGATGTCCTCGACGGAGAGCGGAATGCCCTTGGTCTCGTAGTGGCTCATCACCGCGCGCCGGGCCGAGAGCAGGCCCTTCGCGTCACCGTAACCGTGCGCGTCGGCGAGGTTGCGCAGGACGTCCTCGAGGATCGCCGGCGGGCACTCGAAGCCGAAGGCGGCCGGGTTTCCGGTGTTGAGCTTGAGGATGCGATGACCCGCAGCCTCAAGCCGCATCGCCTCTTCGAGCACCGGACCCCGGATTTCGTAACAGACGTTGGCGAGCTTCGTGGACTGGATCACCTGCATGCCGAGAGCTTACGGCGGGGTGGCGCGAGGCGCCTCGTGTTTTGGGACACGTCGGGCGGAACGGGAACCTCGGGCACGCGCGTCCGGAATGTGACCTGGCTCGCTCCACGCGGCCCCGCTCCCTAGAATTCGGCGCCATGAGCCACGAGGACCACCGCGCCGTAGGCGCCTCACCGGCCGGCGGGGCCGGGGGACGTCGCCGCCGGCACGCGCCGCCACGGTCACGCGCGGGCGCGCGATGGCTGCTCGCCGGCGGCGGAGTCGTCGGGCTCGGGCTCCTCGTCGCGGCCCTCGCCGGCGCCTTCCGCGCCGGGGAGACCGTCGGGACGCCCACGGGAGACGACGGGCGCCCGGGGCCGCCCTCGCTGATCCAGGCCGATCCCCCGGGCGGGGGAGAGGCCGGCGGCGAGGAGGAGGGGACCGGGGCCTCGTCGAGCGGCGCCTCGCCGGGCCCGGGCGCCACGACCGCACCGGCCGACCCGAGCGCGACCCCGTCGGCGACCCGGTCGGGGACCACGACCACGACCGCCTCGCCCTCCGCCACGGCCGACGCCCTGGAGGGGGACTCCCCGGACAGGATGGAGAAGCCCGGAAAGTCGGGCTCGGCCCCGGGGGCGTCCAAGCGCCCCAGGTAGGTTGACCCCTCATGTGGGTTTTGGGTGCAGCCGGCTGTCGGTGGGCAGGTGCGGTCGGGGCGCTGGCCGTCGCCGTGGGCGGGTACGCGGCCGGGACGCTGCCGGAACGCGAACCGTGGGGCCTGTGGGCCGCACGGGGGACGGCGACGACGGTGGCGGGCGCGATCCTGGCCTATCTGGGGCTCACGGTGCTGGTCGTGGCGTGGCTGCGGTACGGGACGCTGCTCGCGCGGGGCGTGGACGAGGCGCGCGAGCGGGTGCACGTCACCCTGGGCCTGTGGTCGGCGCCGCTGGTCCTGGCGCCGCCGCTGTACAGCGCCGACGTGTACAGCTACGTCGCGCAGGGCGCGATGGTCCTGGAGGGGCACGACGTGTACGGCGCAGGGCCGTCCGTGCTCGGCCCCGGCGACCTCGGCGCGGACGCGGCGGCGAGCGTCGGCGGGCACTGGACGGACACCCCCGCGCCGTACGGGCCGGTCTTCCTGGTGCTCGCCCAGGCGGTGGTCCGGCTCACCGGCGGGGAGATCGTGCCGGCGGTCGTGGGAATGCGCCTGATCGCCCTCGCCGCGCTCGCTCTCGTCGTGTGGGCGGTGCGGGGGCTCGGGGGAGGCGGCGGGGCGGTGTGGCTGGCCGCCCTCAACCCGCTGCTGCTGATCCATGTCGTCGGCGGGACGCACAACGACGGGCTGATGATCGGGCTCATGCTGAGCGGCGTGCTCCTGGCGAGCCGGGGGCGGTGGGTGCTCGGCAGCGTGCTGGTGGGGCTCGCCGTGATGATCAAGTCGCCTGCGGCGGTCGCGCTGCTCTTCGTCGGGGTGATGATCGCGCGCCGCGAGGGCGGGGCACGCGGGGTCGCCAAGGGCCTCGTCCTGCCCGGCCTCGTCGCCGCCGGGGTCGCGGTGGTGGCGACGGTGGCGGCCGGGACCGGCTTCGGCTGGCTGCGGACGCAGAGCGTGGCGGGGGCGATCCACACGGCGTTGTCGGTGACGAGCGACGTGGGGCTGGGGCTTGGCCTGCTGCTCGGGGACGACCCCGACCCGGTGAAGGGCCTCGTGCAGAAGCTGGGGCTCCTCGCGGCGGGGGCGATCATTCTGGCGCTCGGGTGGCGGGCGTGGCGGGGGCGGATCGATCCGGTGCTGGGGCTGGGGTTGTCGCTGGTCGCGTTGGTGGCGCTGTCGCCGATGGTTCAGCCCTGGTACCTGCTGTGGGGGGTGGTGGTCGTGGCGGCCGTCGCGTGGCGGACGCTGGTCGGGCAGGTGCTCGCCGTCGTCTCGGCGGCGCTGGTGTACGAGACGGCGCCGTCCGGGTCCACGCCCTGGTACGGGTTCGTGGCGGCGGGGGTTGTGCTGGTGCTGGGCCTCCTGTGGGTGCGACGGGAGCCGTGGGTGGGGCCTGGGCCGCGCACCGGCCCCGTGGTGGACAGGGACGTGGAGCGGACGGGCCCGTAAGGGCGCCGTCCCGTGTGCCCGCCCTCCCCCAAGCTCGCGGCTTCGCTCGAGCAGGGGGCCCCATCGCCCTGCGGGACGATTGCCCACACAGGGCCTGGGGCGGGCCGGACGTGCTTGCCCCGCGCGGGACTGGTCGCCGGCCCGCGCCGGTCAGGGGGCGGGCGGCCTTCGGATGGATCGGCCTGCGAGGACGTCCGTCCTCCGGCCGTCCTCCATGACGAACCGGCCGTCGATCAGGACGTGCGGGATGCCCACCGGGAGGGTGCGCGGGGCGTCGTACGTCGAGCCCGCCGCCACCGTCGTCGGGTCGAAGAGGACCAGGTCCGCCACGTAGCCCTCGCGGACCAGGCCTCGGTCCGGGAGGCGGAGGCGGGCCGCCGGGCGGGAGGTCAGGTGGGCCACGCACTCCTCCAGGGAGAGGACGCCCTCCTCGCGGACGTACTTCCCCAGGTACTGCGGGAACGTCCCGTACGCCCTCGGGTGAGGCTTGAAGCCCTGGAGGATGCCGTCCGAGCCGCCCGTGTGCACGCGGTGGCGCATGATCGTGCGGACGTTCTCCTCATGGCCGACGTGCTGGAGGATCGTCGAGCCCAGCCTGTCGTCGATCAGGAGGCGCCGGGCCGTCGCCCAGGGCGCCTCGCCGCGCATCTCCGCGGATCGGGCGATCGTTTTTCCTACGCAGGACGCGAGCCCCGGGTCGCTCACCCCCGAGATCTCGATCGTCTCCCACTCGATCGGCACCCCGTGGCAGCCGTCCGAGCCGATCTCCTCCAGGTGGTGGCGGATGCGTTCGGCGGTCTCCTCGTCCTTCAGGCGCGCCAGCAGCGCCTCAGGGCCGCCCTCCGCCGCCCAGCTCGGCAGCACCGCGACCAGCGTCGTACAGCCCGGCGTGTAGGGGTACGTGTCCAGGGTGATGTCCGCGCCCTCCGCCAGGGCCCCGTCGAGAAGGGCCAGCAGGTCGGGGGCCTTGCCCTTGTTCACGCCGAAGTTCATCGTCGCGTGCGCCAGGTGCAGCGCGCACCCCGCCTCCCGGGCGAGGGTGACCATCTCCTCGTACGCCTGGAGCGCACCGGCGCCGTACGAGCGGTGGTGCGGGCAGTAGTAGCCGCCGTACCGGGCCACGACCTTGCAGAGCTCGGTCAGTTCGGCGTCCTTCGCGTACATGCCGGGCGTGTACGTCAGGCCCGAGGACATGCCCACCGCGCCCTGCTCCATGCCCTCGGCCACCAGTTGCCGCATCCGGTTCAGCTCCGCCACGGTGGCGGGGCGGTCGTCCCAGCCGACCGCGTACATCCGGACCGTGCCCTGCGGGATCAGGTACGCCGCGTTGACCGCGATGCCCCGGTCCAGGCGGTCCAGGTACTCGCCGACCGTGCGCCAGTCGAAGTCGACGGTCGTGTCTCCGGGCGCACCGCCGTTCCAGCCGGTGATCGCCCGGCGGACCTCCGCGAGTGTGCGGTCGTCGACCGGGGCGTACGAGAGGCCGTCCTGGCCCAGCACTTCGATGGTCACGCCCTGGGCGACCTTCGCGGTGTGTTCCGGGTCGCGCAGCAGCGCGAGGTCGGAGTGCGCGTGCATGTCGATGAAGCCGGGGGACAGGGCGAGGCCTTCGGCGTCCAGGACACGCCGGGCGGTGGGGCGCTGGCAGCCCGCCGCCGCGCCCTCCTTGACGATGGCGGCGATGCGGCCGCCGTCGACGGCGACGTCGGCGCGGTACGACTGTCCGCCGGAGCCGTCGACGACGTCCACGTCGCGGATGACGAGGTCCATGGTGACCGGCTCCTCTAGAAGAACGTACGGATGTAGTCGACGACCGTGCCGTCCGCCTCGACCAGCGGGATCAGCTGCCACTTGTCGAAGGACGTGCAGGGGTGGGAGAGGCCCATGCCTAGCCAGTCTCCGACCTCGATCTCCGCGCCCGGCTCGGTGCGGACCCAGCCGTGCTGGTCGGAGAGGCCGGTGACCGTGATGCCGGTGGCGGGGCGTTGCGCGCCGGTGCGGGCGTCCCGTACGACCTGCGCCTCCGGGAGGTCCAGGTCGTACGCGGCGTCCCGCTTGCCCGCGTTGGTGAAGGCCTGCTCGGGGCTCGGACGGGAGACGACCTGAGCCCAGAGGCGGAACGCGGGCTGCAGCGCGCCCTCTTCGGTGACGCGGTTGAAGGGGGTGAGGCGGCGGTAGTGACCGTCGTCGTGCGAGACGTACGCGCCGGAGCGGAGCAACTTGAGGACGGGGAGGGAGAGTTCGGGGATCTCCGCGAAGACGTCGGCGACGGCGTCGAACCAGGCGCTGCCGCCCGCGCTGATGACGATCTCGTCGAGCTCGGGGGAGAAGCGGCCCGCCTTGTCGAAGTCGGCGGCCAGGGCCGTCAGCCGGCGCAGCCAGGCGTGGACGCGGTCGGTGTCCGCCTGCGGGACCTCGCCCTCGTAGCCCGCCACGCCGGCCAGGCGCAGGGTGCTCGTCGCGGCGACCGCGTCGGCGACGGCGGCGCAGTCGGCCTCCGTACGGGCTCCGGTACGGGCTCCCTCGCCGGCGCCGAGCTCGACGACGACGTCCACGGGGCGGACGGCGCCGGCGTCGGTGAGGGCCGCGTCCATGAGCTCGACGCCACGGACCGAGTCGACGTAGCAGAGGAAGCGGAAGCCGGGGTCGGCGTCGAGCTCGGCGGCGAGCCAGCGCAGGGCCGGTGCGTCGACGAGCTCGTTGGCGAGGAAGATCCGCGCGATGCCGTGCGCGCGGTAGACGCGGGCCTGGTGCGGGACGGCGGCGGTGATGCCCCAGGCGCCGTGCTCCAGCTGGCGGTCGAAGAGCTGCGGGGCCATGGAGGTCTTGCCGTGCGGGGCGAAGGCGAGGCCGTGGCGCTCGGCGTAGCTCTCCAGGAGGCGCAGGTTGTGCTCGACGGACTCGGCGGAGAGGGCGAGGACGGGGGTGGTGAAGCCGCCGGTGAAGAGGTTGCGGCGCTGGGCGGCCAGCTCGCCGACCGTCAGGCCCTCGGCGTCGGGCGGCAGGGCCTTGAAGCGGTGGTCGACGCGCTCCTCCGCGAGCTGCTGGGTGCGCTGGGCGGGGGCGGGGTGCGGCTGCTGCATGGGTTCCTCCAGGCGTCGCATCAGTGCGTTGCAGTATCTGCAACGGTCATTGCGCATATCGCTTACTGGTGTCTAACATCCGGGCCAACGCCGGGTCAATGGACCCCCATGATCGACGAGGAGCCCGCAGGTGACCGTGACCGGAGACCACCCGACCGTGGACGCGCCACCCGTGGACGTCGTCTGCCTCGGCGAGTCCATGGTCACCTTCCTGCCCTCCCGGCCCGGCCGCCTCGCCGACGTGCCGTCCTTCGCCCGCGCGATCGGCGGCGCCGAGTCCAACGTGGCCTGCGTGCTCGCTTCGGCGGGCCACCGCGCGAAGTGGGTGAGCCGGGTCGGCGCGGACGGCTTCGGCGACCACCTGGTGGAGGCGATCGGGGCGTACGGGGTCGACGTGTCGGGGGTGGGCCGGGATGCCGTGCGGCCGACCGGGATCTACTTCCGTACCGCCACGGACCGGGCGACCTCGGCGCACGAGGTCGCGTACTACCGGGCCGGGTCGGCGGCGTCGGCGATGTCGCCGGTGACGGTGGCGTGGGGCGACGTCTCGGACGGGCGGGTCCTGCACCTGTCCGGGATCACCGCGGCCCTGTCGGACGACTGCCTGGAGCTGATGCGCGCGCTGACCGCGCCGCGGGTGGGCCGACCGCTGGTGTCGTTCGACGTGAACTTCCGGGCGGGGCTTTGGAGGGACGGGGTGGCCGGGGGCCGGGTGCTGCTCGAGCTGGCTCGGGGGGCGGATCTGGTGTTCGTGGGGGAGGACGAGGCGGAGGAGGCGTGGGGGGTCGTGGGGCCGGAGGCGATTCGGAGTGTGCTCCCGGAGCCGGCCGTGCTGGTGGTGAAGCGGGGGGCGGCGGGCGCGGTCGCCTTCGAGCGCTGCGCGGCTTCCTTCCCCACCCCGCCCCTTCCCGAACCGGGGGCTCCGCCCCCGGACCCGCGCGCCTCGAACGCCGACGGGGCTGAATCCTCAGCCCGCCCGGCGTGTGAGGACATGGCCCCGCTCGGCGGCCCCCATGCGGAGGCACCCGACACCACCACCCCCGACACCGCCACCACCGTCCCCGCCCCCCGCGTCGACGTCGTCGCGGCCGTCGGGGCCGGGGACGCGTTCGCCGCCGGGTTCCTGTCCGGGACCCTTCGCGGGCTGGACGCGCGGGAACGTATCCGGCACGGGCATCTGGCCGCCGCCGCCGCCCTCACCGTCCACGGAGACCTCGCCGCGCCGCCCGCCCGGGACCACGCCGACCGGCTCGTCGCTCTCGACGAGGAGGGCTGGGGGAGACTGCACCTCGGACCCGGCTGGACGCGGACCGGGGAGGACCAGGAGGTACGTACGCCATGAGCCAGACCGTCGACCGCGCGCTGAGCATCCTGCCGCTGCTCGCCCAGGGGCCCGCCGACCTCGGGCAGGTCGCCGACCGGCTCGGCGTGCACAAGTCCACCGCCCTGCGGCTGCTCCGCACCCTGCACGAGCACGGACTCGTCTACCGCCAGCAGGACCAGCGCTACCGCCTCGGCGCCCGCCTCTTCGCCCTCGCGCAGGAAGCCGTCGAGAACCTCGACATCCGCGAGATCGCCCATCCCCATCTCGCGGCGCTCGGCGAGCAGATCGGGCACACCATCCACCTCGCCGTGTACGAGGACGGCGAGGTGCTCTACATCGACAAGGTCGAGAGCCGCTACCCGGTCCGGATGTACTCCCGTATCGGCAAACCCGTCGCGATCACCGTCGCCGCCGTCGCCAAGCTGCTGCTCGCCGACCTCCCCGAGCCCGAACGGCGCGCCCTCGCCGCCAAGCTCGACTACCCCCTGTACACGCCCCGTTCGACCCCCAACGCCGCCGCGTTCCTCAAGGAGCTGGCGACCGTGCGCGAACAGGGCTGGGCCACCGACCTCGGTGGCCACGAGGAGTCCATCAACTGCGTCGGAGCGCCCATCCGCGGCGCCGACGGCCGTGTCGTCGCCGCCATGTCGGTCTCGGCGCCCAATGTGGTCGTGACCGCCGAGGAACTCCTCACCCTGCTCCCGCTGGTGCGCCGCACCGCCGACGCCATCAGCCGGGACTACTCAGGCAACACCCCTACCAAGGACCGGACATGACCGAGAAGATCGCGCTCACCCCCGCCACCCACACCGCCCCGCCCGCGAAGTTCTCGCACGGCGTCAAGAAGGGCAACATCCTCCAGGTCGCCGGCCAGGTCGGCTTCCTGCCCGCCGTGGAGGGGCAGCCGCCGACGCCCGCGGGCCCCACCCTGCGCGAGCAGACCCTCCAGACCTTCGCCAACGTCAAGGCGATCCTGGAGGAGGGCGGCGCGCGCTGGGACGACGTGATGATGATGCGTGTCTACCTCACGGACGTCGACCACTTCGCCGAGATGAACGAGATCTACAACGCCTACTTCGAGGAGCAGGGCCTCAAGGCCCCCGCCTCGGCCCGTACGACGGTCTACGTCGGCCTCCCCAAGGGTCTCCTCATCGAGATCGACGCGCTCGCGGTCCTCGGCTGAGCCGAGCCCGAGCCAGAACCCGGGCCAGAACCAGGGCCAGAACCAGGGCCAGAGCCCGCGCCAGAGCCGGAGCAAGCGCTCGACCCAGAGCCCGAGCCAGAACCAGGGCCAGGGCCAGGGCCAGAACCAGGGCCAGAGCCAGAGCCCGCGCCAGAGCCGGAGCAAGCGCTCGACCCAGAGCCCGAGCCAGAGCCAGAACCTGAGCTGATCTTCCTGATTTCGCCGCTTCACGGCACGGCGTCCGCCCCCGGGGCGCCGTGCCGCGCTCCCCCCTACCCAAAAACGAGGCCCCCGCCATGCTGCTCGCCGCCGCACCCCCCGCCGCCGAGGCGCCACCCCACACCGGAGGACTGCTCCTCCTCATCCCCGGCACCGCCGGGCTGCTCACCGTCGCCGCCCTCGGTATCGCCCTGCTCCTCGTCCTGATCATCAAGGTCCGGCTGCAGCCCTTCGTCGCGCTGCTCGCCGTCTCCATCGGCGTCGGCCTCGCCGCCGGACTCTCCGTCACCGAACTCTTCGGCACCGTCCAGAAGTCCGCCGCCACCTCGGTCATCGAGACCGGCATGGGCGGCATCCTCGGCCATGTCGCGATCATCATCGGCCTGGGCACCATGCTCGGCGCGATACTCGAGGTCTCCGGCGGCGCCGAGGTGCTCTCCTCCCGTCTCCTCGGGCTGTTCGGAGAGAAGCGCGCGCCGCTCGCGATGGGCCTCACCGGCCTGATCTTCGGCATCCCCGTCTTCTTCGACGTCGGCATCTTCGTCCTCGCGCCGATCGTCTACGCCGCCGCCAAGCGCTCCGGCAGGTCGATCCTGCTCTACTGCATGCCGCTGCTCGCGGGTCTGTCGATGACCCACGCCTTCCTGCCGCCGCACCCCGGCCCGGTCGCCGCCGCCGGACTGCTCCACGTCTCGCTCGGCTGGGTCATCCTCATGGGCATCGTCGTCGGCATCCCCGCCGTCCTCGCCGCCTGGGCCTACGCGGCCTGGATCGGCAAGCGCCTCTTCGTCGAGGTCCCGCAGGACATGGTGGAGGCCGCCGAGGAGGCCCGCGCGAAGGTGGTCGCCGAGCGCAAGGAGGGCTCTGCCTCCGAGGCCCCGGTCTCCCTCGCCACCGTGCTCGCCATCATCGGTACACCGCTGGTCCTCATCCTCGCCGCGACCTTCTCCTCCATCGCGCTGGAGGAGTCGACCCTGCGCTCCGTGATCGAGTTCTTCGGCAACCCGTTCGTCGCCCTGACGATCGCCCTGGTCCTCGCGTACTACCTGCTCGGCATCCGGCGCGGCTGGTCCCGCAAGTCCCTTGAGCAGGTCTCCACCTCGTCCCTGAAGCCCGTCGGCAACATCCTGCTCGTGGTCGGCGCCGGCGGTGTCTTCGGCGCGATCCTCAAGGCGAGCGGTGTCGCGCAGGCCCTCTCCGACACCTTCAACGACGTCGGCCTGCCGGTGATCGTCCTCGCCTACCTGATCTCGCTCGTCCTGCGCGTCGCCCAGGGCTCGGCGACGGTCGCGATCGTCACCACCGCCGGCATCGTCCTGCCGCTGGTCGAGGGCGGCGACCACTCGCAGGCCTTCCTCGCCCTGGTCATCATGGCGATCTCGGCCGGCTCGATCTTCGCCTCGCACGTCAACGACGGCGGCTTCTGGATCGTGTCGAAGTACTTCGGCATCTCCGAGCGGGACACGCTGAAGTCCTGGACCGTCCTGGAGTCCGTCCTCTCCCTGGCCGGTTTCGCCGTCGCCGCCGCGCTCAGCCTCGTCGTCTAGCCCCCCCGGACGGCGAGGAGGAGGGCGCCCCGGAGCCCGGGGCGCCCTCCTCGCACGACCTACGACCCTACGACCGTACGTACCGTCAGCTCGTGCAGTACTGCGCCTGCTTGCCGATCGAGCGGTACATGCAGTCGGCGTTCTCCAGCAGCTGCAGGACGGCGTCCCTGTTGCGGCTCGTCTCGCGCTCGATCACCTCGTCGGGCGGGTAGAAGCCGCCGTTCCAGGACGAGGCCGGATACATCTCGAACGTGTAGCCGAAGATCCTCTGCGAGCCCCACAGCCAGTCGTCGATCGACCCGTCCGTGATGTACAGGTCGCTGGACTGCTCCGGGGTGTAGCCGTTGCTCGACGCCATCTTGCCGCCGACCGTCGCGAACGCGTCCCGGTCGTCCTGGGTCATGCCCGGCGCGGTGTTCGCCGTGGTGTAGCCGAACGGCCAGAGCACCAGTTCGCTGTACGTGTGGAAGTCGATGCCGGCCTTGATCTGCTGCTTGCCGCCCACCACGCGCGAGCGGACGAAGTCGGCGACGACCTTCACCTCGGGGGCCGACTCGGGGGCCGTGCCCCGGTAGGTCTCCGAGCTCTTGGAGCCGGAGGAGCCGCCGCAGCAGCCCCACTTGTAGTCCCAGTTCCGGTTCATGTCCGTACCGACGTACGTGGAGCCGGCGTTCGGCTGGCGGTTCTTGCGCCAGCTGCGGTAGGAGCCGGAGGCGATGTCGTACTCGCCGCCGTCCGGGTTGAGGTCCGGCACGATCCAGATCTCGCGGTTGTTCACCATGTTCGTGACACGGCTGTCGGAGCCGTAGCCCGCGCCGAGTTCGCGCAGCAGGTACAGCGCCATCTCGACGGTGAGGTGCTCGCGCGCGTGCTGGTGGTGGGTGAAGAGGACCTCGGGCTCGGCCTCGTCGGTGCCCACGTTGTCGCTGATCTTGACCGCGACGATGTCCCGGCCCTGGTACGTCTTGCCGATGACCCGCTTGTTCATGAGGTTCGGGTACTGGGCGATGCGCTGGTCGATCTCCGCCGTCATCTCGGCGAAGTTGTGGTACTTCGAGTCGGCGGAGGGGAAGTCGAAGGGTTCGACGCCCACGCCCTTGGCCGACCGGTCCGGCGGCGCGGGCAGCGCCTCCGGGCGGTGGCCGAGGGCGCGGAGCTTGCGCAGCTGCGCGGAGTTGGCGCTGACGACGACGCTGTGGTCGTCGGCCTCGTCGATCGAGACTCCGGTGGCGGCGAGCGCGGTGCGTTCGGCGACGGTGGACGGGCCGTGGATCTCGTACTGGCGGATCACTTCCTCGGTGGCGGCGGTCGGTTCGGAGTCGGCCCCGGCCTGCTGGGCGCCGAGGGAGAGGGGCGCCGCGAGGGCGAGCGCCAGAAGGGCCGCGAGAGCGGCGGACCTTCTGCCGCGGGTTCGAAGTCGCATGCTGTCTCCTGGGTGGGGAGTGTGGGGGGTGCGACAAGCTGTGCGGGGTGTCCGGGCACATCGTCCGGCTATGGCATGAACGGGTCAAGAGGGCGGTTCGGTCACGCCCTCTTGCGCCGACGCGCCGTAGCCGCTTGGGTGACCGGGTTCCCCAGGAGATCACATCGGACAGCGGACGAACGGTGAAAGGCGGACAGACATGGCGGAGATCGCTCAAGAGGAGGGTGCGGGAGACGGCAGGGCGACCACCGCCCCGCGCAAGTCCTCCTGGCGCTACATCGGCCCCGGCATCGTCGTCGCCGCCACCGGCGTCGGCGCCGGAGACCTCGTCGCGACCCTGATCGCGGGCTCGAAGTTCGGCTACACCCTGCTCTGGGCCGCCGTCATCGGATGCATCGTCAAGATCTCCCTCGCCGAGGCCGCAGGCCGCTGGCACCTCGCCACCGGCCGCACCCTCTTCGACGGCTGGCGCAGCCTCGGCGCCTGGACCACGGTCTACTTCGTCGGCTACGTCGTCGTCTGGGGCTTCGTCTACGGCGCGGCCGCCATGTCCTCCAGCGCGCTGCCGCTCGGCGCGCTCTTCCCCGACGTCATGGACCTCAAGGTCTGGGCCGTGCTGTGCGGCCTGGTCGGCCTGGTCTTCGTCTGGTTCAACCGGTACGCCGTCTTCGAGAAGGTCATGACCGTCCTCGTCGGCGTCATGTTCGTCGTCACCGTCTACCTCGCGATCCGCGTCACGCCGAACCTCGGCGAGGCCCTCGCCGGCCTCGTCCCGGTGCTCCCCGACGGCTCCCTCGTCTACACCCTCGGCCTGATCGGCGGCGTCGGCGGCACCATCACCCTGGCCGCGTACGGCTACTGGGTCAACGCCAAGGGCTGGCGGGACACCGGCTGGATGAAGGTCATGCGGCTCGACAACCGCGTCGCCTACCTCACCACCGGAATCTTCGTCGTCGCGATGCTCTTCGTCGGCGCCGAACTCCTGCACTCCTCCGGCGTCGCCCTCGCCAAGGGCGACAAGGGCCTGCTCGACCTCGGCGGCGTCCTTTCCGAGCGGTACGGCAACGCCACCGCCAAGCTCTTCCTCGTCGGCTTCTTCGCCACCTCCTTCACCTCCCTCATCGGGGTGTGGCACGGCGTCAGCCTGATGTTCGCCGACTTCGTCGCGCACTACCGGCCCACCCTCGTCCCCGAGGGCACCCCCCGCGACCGGTCGCTGCCGTTCCGCGCGTACCTGCTCTGGCTGACGTTCCCGCCGATCGCCCTGCTCTTCCTGGACCAGCCGTTCGGCCTGGTCATCGTCTACGGCGTCATCGGCGCGTTCTTCATGCCGTTCCTGGCGCTCACCCTGATACGGCTCCTCAACTCCTCCCGCACCCCCGCCGAATGGCGCAACGGCCCGATCAGCAACCTGATGCTGGGCGCGGCCGGACTGCTCTTCGTGGTGCTCTGCGTCGAGCAGGTGCGCGACCTGCCCTGGTAGGCCGCGGCCCTCGCCCGCCTGAGACACGGCGCAGCGCCGTCGCGGGGAAGCGACGGCGCTGCGGGTGTGGCGGGTAGGGCGTTGCTGCGCGTGTGGTGGCGCGGCGGGTGTGGCGGGTGAGGCGGGTGTGGCGGGTGGTGGGTGCGGCGGGTGCGCGGTCTACCGGTTACGGCAGGTTGTGGACGTGCGGGCCGACCGCGTTGGACCAGGCGTTGCCGGCCGTCGCGTCCCAGTTGGTCGACCAGGTCATCGCGCCCCGCAGGTTCGGCCAGGTCTGCGAGGGCTTGAAGGAGCCGCAGTTCGTGCCGCGGGCCAGACAGTCGAGCGCGTTCTTCACGATCGACGGGTCGACGTAGCCGCTGCCCGCGCCCCGGGTCGAGGCCGGCACACCGAGGCCGACCTGGGAGGCGTCGAGTCCGCCCTGGAGCTGGATGCAGGCGAGCGCGGTGAGGAAGTCCACCGACCCCTGGCTGTACACCTTGCCGTCACAGCCCAGCATCGACCCGCTGTTGTAGTACTGCATGTTGACGACCGTGAGGATGTCCTTCACGGCGAGCGCGGTCTTGAAGTACTCGGTGCCGGTGTTCTGCATGTCGATGGTCTGCGGGGCCATCGTCAGGACCATCGAGGAACCGGCCTTCGCGGAGAGCTGGCGCAGCGCCTTCGTCAGGTACGTGGAGTTGATGCCGTGCTCCAGGTCGATGTCGACCCCGTTGAAGCCGTACTCCTGCATCAGGGCGTACGCGCTGTTGGCGAAGGCGGTCGCGGAGGCGTCACTGTTGATCGTGACGTTCCCCTTCTCGCCGCCGACCGAGATGATGACCGACTTGCCCGCGGCCTTCTTCGCGGCGACGTCGGCCTTGAAGTCGGCGACGGAGGCGTAGCCGACGGCCGGGTCGAGGTTGAAGACGATCTGGCCGGGCGTGGCCGTCGAGTCGGCGAAGGAGACGGCGATGATGTCGTACTGCGCCTGGACGTCGCGCAGCTTCTGGACGGTCGCCCCGTTGTTGAAGTTCTGCCAGTAGCCGGTCAGGGCGTGCTTCGGGACGGACGGGCCGGGGCCCGGGTCGGTGGTGCTGGTGCGCGCCGAGACGGCCGTCGACTTCGCGGACTCGCCCGCCGCGTTGGTCGCGGCGACCTGGAACTGGTACGTCGTGTTGGCCGCGAGGCCCGTCACGGTCGCGGACGTGCCGGAGACGGTCTGCGCGAGGGCCCCGTCGCGGTACACCTTGTAGCCGGTGGCGCCGGAGACGGCGTTCCAGCTCAGGGCGACCGAGGACGACGTGACCGTACCGGCGGCGAGACCGGCCGGGGTGGACGGGACGACCGGGTCGGGGTCGGGGGTGCCGCCGCCGTCGGGGCCGAAGACGGAGACGTCGTCGACGTGGTACGCGGCCTGGCCGTACCAGCCGTGGGTGTAGACGGTCACCGAGGTGGTGCTCGCGCCCGTGGTGAAGCTGGTGGTCAGCTGTTTCCAGGAGGAGCTGTCGGGCGTCCAGGTGGAGACGTCGGTGGTCCCGGTGCCGGTGGCGCCGAGGTAGGCGTACCCGCCCTGCACCCAGGCGCTCAGCGTGTACGTCGAGCTGGGCTTGACGGTGACGACCTGGCTGCAGCGGGCGTTGTGCTGGCCCGCCGGGCTCGCCTTGAGGGCGCCTGCCCCGGTCCGTACGGGCGAGGAGACGGCGGCGCCGCTTCCCGCCGTGCAGGTCCAGTTGGCCAGGCCGGACTCGAAGCCCGCGTTCCTGGCGACGTTGACGTTCGCGGCCTGGGCGGTGCCGGCGCCGCCGACGAGGACGAGCCCGGAGCCGACGGCGAGCGCGAGGGCGCCGCCGATCCATCTGCGGGAGCGTGTGGTGGTGCGGTCCACTTGCTGCCTCCGGTGGGGGAGTTGGGAGGGAGGGGGAGGAGAGGGGTCGGGAACGGTGGCCACCGCTGGGGGAACAAGCTGGTCCAGACCAATCGAGTTGTCAAGACCTCTGGCGAGGAAGGGGAGTTGGGCGCGTAGGCCCCAGGCTCTACGGCGGGCCTACGAGCGGGCCCATGAGTGGGTCCACGAGCGGGCCCATGGGGAGGCTCGGGGGAGACCCGGGGCGAGGTCCGGAGGAGGGGCCCAGGGGGAGGTCCGGCAGCAGGCTCATCGCAAGACCCACGCGGGCCCAGATTTCTCGTTGTGCTTGGCGGATTGTGTGTTCACCACCCCGCGGGTCGTGGATAAAGTGCACAGCATCGCGCAGTGCAGTAACGCAGTGAACGCAGTGAGTCATGGGGACATGGGGACGGGGAGCCCGACGTGCCGACAGCGATCGCGGTCACCAGTGCCGACCTGGTGCTGCCACCGACCGACCAGCAGACACCCACCGCCGCCGTCCTGCCCGCCCCCGAGACCCAGCCTCTCGCCTCCGCGGTGGCCGACCTCCAGCTCCTCCTCGACCGCTACGGCCATGTGATCGTCCTCTGCCCGACCTCCCTGCCGAAGCCCGCGGAACGGCGGCTGCACGCCATCCGCTCCCTCCTGGAGAGCGACCGGATCGCCCTGGTCAAGACCGACCTCCCGCCGCTGGGCACCGCCGTCCTCGCCCGGCAGCTGCGACAGCTCTCCGCCTGCGACTTCAGCCCCGGCGTCGTCGCCTCCGCGGCCCGGCTGCTCGCCCACTACATCTACGCCGGAGCCGTCCTCGGCTCCGTCGCCAAGCTGGACCGCGTACCCGTCGGCCTGAAGTCCCACGTCAAGAGCTGGCTCCCCGGCGCCCAGTTCGCCGTGCTCGCCGGGCCCACCCCGCAGCTCGTCCGGATCGGACAAGGCGTCCCCCCGCCCGCGGGCCCCGAGTTCGCCACCCAGCTCGTCCTCGCCAGAGGCCAGTTGCAGACCGACTGGCCCACCGCCACCCTCGCCCCGACCTGGCAGGTCCAGGCCGTCCACGAGGCGCCACTGCCCGCCGAGTCACCCCGCTGGTGGGGGACCGGACGACTGGTGGAATTCACCGCGTACCTCCCCGACATCGCCGTACTCCACCGGCTGGTCGCCTCCGTACGGCGCGAGACCTGCCACTGGTGCCGGATGGAACTCATCGGCGACCGCTGCGGCTTCTGCTCCGCCCCGTGGGTCGCGCCGACGGCCGTCCGGACCGCCCTTTCCTCGGCCGCCGCGTCGACGGCCTCACGCCCGGCGCTGGGGAGCACCTCGCAGACCGCCCGGCAGTCCGCCCCGCCGCCCGTCTCGCAGCCCGCTCCGCCGCCCGCCTCGCACTCCGCCCCGCCGCCCGCCTCGGACTCCGCCCCGCCGCCCGCCTCGTACTCCGCCCCGCCGCCCGCCTCGTACTCCGCCCCGCAGGCCGAGCTGCCCACCGCCTCCGCACGACAGCCACGAGCGCTCACCCCACCACCTGCTGCCTCCCCCGTCGCCCCCTCCGCCACGTTCCCCGTCCGCTGAGCCACACGTACCCCCGATCGAGGTTGTCCGGCCATGAACTCCCGCCAGCGTCGTGGCGTCATCCTGTTGCTGCTGTCCGTCCTGTGCGCCCTCGGCGCGTTCGCCGGCGTCCTCTCCGTGATCGACGACGTGAACTCCAAGGTCGGGCCCGAGGTGACCGCGTACCGGGTGAAGGAGAAGGTGGCCCCCTACACCCCGCTGCAGGAGCGGCAGTTCGAGGCGATCTCGATGCCGAAGCGCTGGCTCTCGAACACCGCCGTCACCGACCTCGACCAGATCAGCGGGAAGATCGCCGTCACCACGCTCGAAGCGGGCTCCCTCCTCCAGTCGGACATGATCGTCAAGCGGCCCGCGCTCCAGCCCGGCCAGCAGGAGATCGCCATCATGATCGACGCCGCCACGGGCGTCGCGGGCAAGATCACGGCCGGTGCCACGGTCAACATCTACGCCACGTTCGCCGGCGAGAAGGGCGGCAAGGCCGCCCAGTCCAAGGTCATCGTCAGCAACGCCCGCGTCCTCGACGTCGGCAAGCTCACCCCGATCTCCGACACCACCGACCGCAGGAACGGCCCCACCGAAGCCGTCCCGATCACCTTCGCGCTCTCCACGCTCGACACCCAGCGCGTCGCCTACGCCGAGTCCTTCGCCGAGCACGTACGGCTGGCCCTCGTCGCCCCCGGCAGCGAGCCCACCCTCACCCCCGACGACCGCACCTACACGCTCGACAAGGACAAGTGAGGCCGGTATGACCACCAGGATCCTGCCGGCCGTCGCCGACCCCGACGCGGCCCGCGCCGTCATCAGCCTCCTCAGCCAGCTCCCCGGCGCCGAGCCCGCCCCGCCCGTCGCCGACTCCACCCAGCTCGTCGACACCCTCGCCCGGCTGGCCGCAGCCTCCCTCGACGAACTCCCCGAAGTCGTCCTGGTCCACGAACGGATCGGCCCCGTCCCGGCCCTCGAACTCGTCCGCGAGGTCGCCCTCCGCTTCCCCGCCGTCGGCGTCGTCCTCATCACCGCCGACGCCAGCCCCGTGCTCTTCTCCGCCGCCATGGACTCCGGCGCACGCGGCCTGGTCACCCTCCCCCTCGGGTACGAGGAGCTGGCCAGCCGCGTCCAGGCCGCCGCCCAGTGGTCGGTCGGGGTCCGCCGCCACCTCGGCGGCGGAGCGGACGCGGTGACAGGCCCCGGCGGCACCGTCGTCACCGTCAGCGGCGCCAAGGGCGGTGTCGGGACCACCGTCACCGCCGTCCAGCTCGCCCTGGCCTCCCGGGCCTCCGGCCGTAACGTCGCCCTCGTCGACCTGGACCTGCAGGGCGGCGACATCGCCTCGTACCTCGACGTCCAGTTCCGCCGCTCCGTCGCCGACCTCGCCGCCGTCGACGACATCTCGCCCCGCGTCCTCCAGGACGCCGTGTACGTCCACGAGACGGGCATCGCCCTCCTTCTCGCCCCCGGCGAGGGCGAACGCGGCGAGGACGTCGCCGACCGCTCCGCCCGCCAGATCGTCGGCGCGCTGCGCTCCCGCTACGACGTCGTGGTCGTCGACTGCGGCACGTACCTCAACGGCGCCAACGCGGCGGCCGTCGAAATGGCCGACACGGCGCTCCTCGTCACCACGCCCGACGTCGTCGCGGTGCGGGCGGCCAAGCGGACCGTACGGATGTGGGACCGCCTCCAGATCCGCAAGGCGGAGGAGACGACGGTCGTGGTGAACCGGCACACCCGCTCCACCGAGATCCAGCCCGCCCTGATCCAGAAGATCACCGGGACGCGGATGGCCGGCGCCGTCGTCCCCGCCAACTTCAAGGAGCTGCAAGGCGTCGTCGACGCCGGCCGCATGCACGAACTCGACGCCCGGTCCAGCGTGAAGCAGGCCCTCTGGTCACTCGCCGGCGAACTGGGCCTCGTCGGAGCACCCGCGTCCACGCAGGGGGCACCTGCGCTGGGACCGGGAAAGCAGTTGGCGCGCCTGACCCGCGGCAAGGGCGGGCGCTGAACCATGCCGACGTACGGGCGCACAGGGAGGGACGACAAGGGGCAGGTGGCCGTCGAGTTCCTCGGCATGGTGCCCCTCATCCTGATCACGCTCGTCCTGCTCTGGCAGTGCGTCCTGGTCGGCTACACCTTCACGCTGGCCGCCAACGCGGCGGACGAGGCGGCGCGGGTCTGCGCCGTGGACGGCGACTACGAGGCGGCGGGGAAGCGGCACGTGGGCGAAGCGTGGTCGGCGCGGGTCGCCTGCGACCGCTCCGGAGAGCTGGCCCAGGCGACGGTGAACCTGAAGGTCCCGGTGCTCTTCCCGGGCGCGATCAACTTCCCCTTCACGGTGCCCGCCGAGGCCGGGGCGGTACGGGAGGAGGGGGTCGGGGGATGAGGCGACGTGAGGACCGGGCGCTGAAGCCACGCGTAGGCCGGGGGACGACGCCACGCGTAGGCCGAGGGATGACGCCACACGACAACCGAGGTGCGACGTCGTCGCGCGACGGCCGGGCGCTGAACCCACACGACCGCCGGGCGCTGAAGCCACACGACGGCGGGGGTACGGCGTCGTCGCACGACGGCCGGGCGCTGAAGGAACACGACAACCGAGGTGCGGCGTCGGCGCGCGACCGCGGGCAGGTCGCCGTCGAGTACCTCGGCTTCCTTCCCATCCTCCTGCTCGTCGCCCTCGCCGGCATCCAGCTCGGCATCGCCGCGTACGCCGCCCAGCAAGCGGGCACAGGAGCGCGGGCCGCCGCCCGAGCCGCCACGCACGACGACGCGACCATCGGCCCGGAAGCCGCCGGACGCGCCGCGATGAGCGACTGGATCGCCGAACGCAGCACGGTCTCCGCCCCGCGGGGCACGGACGAGGTCACGGCGACCGTCCGCGTGGAGATCCCGTCCGTCGTCCCCTTCTGGGACGGTCTCGGCTCCGTCACGAAGAGCGCCACCCTGCCCCTGCCCGAGGAGGGCGAGTAAGCCATGAGTCTGCGCGCCCGCATCAGCGCCCCCGACGAGAACGGGGCAGCCGGCACCCGGGAGGACGGCCACCTCGTCGCCTCCTTCCGCGCCAAGCTCCTGGAAGAGATCGACCTCACCGAGATGTCCGCGCTCGCCGCCACCGAGCGGCGCGCCCGCCTCGAACGCGTCCTCGGCCACATCATCAGCCGCGAAGGCCCCGTCCTCTCCACCGCCGAACGCGCCCAGCTGATCCGCCGCGTCGTCGACGAGGCGCTCGGCCTCGGCGTCCTGGAACCCCTCCTCGAAGACGCCTCGATCACCGAGATCATGGTCAACGGCCCCGACCAGATCTACATCGAACGCGCGGGCCGCGTCGAACTCCTCCCGCTCCGCTTCGCCTCCCACGAACAGCTCATGCAGACCATCGAGCGGATCGTCTCCACCGTCAACCGCCGCGTCGACGAGTCCAACCCGATGGTCGACGCCCGGCTGCCCTCCGGCGAACGCGTCAACGTGATCATCCCGCCGCTCTCCCTGACCGGCGCGACCCTGACGATCCGCCGCTTCCCCCGCGCCTACACACTCCGCGAGATGGTCGGCCTCGGCTCGCTCGACGAACAGATGGTGCTGCTGCTCGCCGGACTCGTCCAGGCCAAGTTCAACGTGATCGTCTCCGGCGCCACCGGCACCGGCAAGACCACCCTCCTCAACGCGCTCTCCGAACTCATCCCGGACGGCGAACGCGTCATCACCATCGAGGACTCCGCCGAACTCCAGCTCCAGCAGGCCCACGTCATCCGACTGGAGAGCCGCCCCCCGAACATCGAGGGCCGCGGCCAGGTCACCATCCGCGACCTCGTCCGCAACTCCCTGCGCATGCGCCCCGACCGGATCATCGTCGGCGAGGTCCGCGGCGGCGAGACCCTCGACATGCTCCAGGCCATGTCCACCGGCCACGACGGCTCACTCGCCACCGTCCACGCCAACTCCGCCGAGGACGCCCTGATGAGGCTCCAGACGCTCGCGTCGATGTCCGAGGTCAAGGTCCCCTTCGAGGCACTCAGGGACCAGATCAACAGCGCCGTCGACGTCCTCGTCCAGCTCACCCGGCACCCCGACGGCACCCGCCGCATCACCGAGATCGCCGTCCTCGCCTCGACCGCCCGCGAACGCTTCACCCTCGCCACCGTCTGCGCCTTCCACGCCCAGCCGCTCAACGCCGACGGCCGCGTCCACGGCGTGTACGCGTACCACCCGCTGCCCCGCCGCGTCGCCGACCGCCTCTCCCTGGCCGGCCAGCCGATCCCGCAGGCCTTCGGCGTCGCCGCGACCGACGACCAGCTCACCACCCGAGAAGCGAAGTAGGAGAGGCCGTCATGACGAGGAGGGGCCGTAGATGAACGCGTCGACGTGGCTGGTGACCGGCGTCGTTCTGCTCGCCTGCGTCCTCGGGGTGCTCGGCGTCCACACGTACGCGCGCGGAACCGCCGACCGCGCCGCCCTGGTCGCCCGGCTCGCCCAGAGCGGCGAGCCCGCCGCCACCGGCCGCCGCAGGCGCCGCTTCCGGGGCATCGACCGGCGTGTACGGCGCACCGCCTTCGGGCGCCGCCTGGAGCTACGGATCTCCGCCACCGGCCTCGACCTGACACCCGGCGAGTTCGTCGTCGCCATGACCGTCGTCGTGATCGCGCTCTGGATCACCGGCCAGGCCGCGCTCTCCCCCTTCTTCGGCCCCATCTGCGGGCTGCTCGGTGTGTGGGTGGCCATGGGCTTCCTCAACTGGCAACGCCAGAAACGCATCGAGCGATTCATCAACCAGCTGCCCGAACTGTCCCGGATCCTCGCCAACGCCACCCAGGCCGGACTGGCCCTGCGGATGGCCCTCAGCATGGCCGCCGACGAACTGGACGCCCCCGCGGGCGACGAACTGGAGAAGGTCGCCCAGCAGCTCGCCGTCGGCACCTCCCTCGACGACGCCCTCGGCGAACTCGCCGAACGCCTGCCCTCCCGCGAACTCGTCGTCCTCGTCACCACCCTCGTCCTCGCCAACAAGGCCGGCGGCACCGTCGTCTCCTCGCTGCGCAACCTCACCGAGACGCTGGAGGAGCGCAAGGAGACCCGCAGGGAGGTCCGTACACAGCTCTCCCAGGTCAGCCTGACGGCATACGCGGTCCCGGTCATCGGCATCGGCTCCCTGTTCCTCATCGACAACATGCAGCCGGGAGCACTGGACCGGATGACCGGCTCCGGCCTCGGCCAGTTCGCCGTCGTCGCCGCGTTCGCGCTGTACGTCGTCGGCTTCGTGATCATCCGCCGCTTCTCCAAGATCGACGTGTGAGGGCCGGACATGGACCTACTTCTCGCGTTGGCCGCCGCACTGTCGGTCACCGGCATCCTCCACGGCATCCGCCTCTACCGGGCCGACGCCACACTCCCCGACGACCTCCGGCTCGCCCTGGAGGTCGGCTCCACCCGCACCGGCGCCGTCGACTCCCTCGTCGACCGGCTCGGCATGCGCTACTCGGCCGCCGTCCTGCGGGCCATGGGCCCCAAACGCGTCGGGGCCGTCCGCCGCCGCATCGACCTCGCGGGAAACCCCGGCGGCCTCACCATCGACCGCTACGGAGCACGGCGCGCCGTCTACGGCTTCCTGGGCGGCCTCGGCGGCCTGATCATGCTCTCCAACGGCGACATCCTCGTCGCGCTCCTGCTCTTCGCCTTCGGCGCGTTCTGGACCGAGGTCGGCATCTGGTCGGCGATCCGCATCCGCAAGGACCAGATCGAACGCACGCTGCCGGACTTCCTCGACGTCCTGGCGGTGGTGGTCTCGGCCGGCCTCGGCTTCCGCCAGGCCCTCGACCGCGTCTCGGAGAGGTACGAAGGCCCCTGGGCCGACGAACTCCGCATCACCCTGCGCCAGATGGACATGGGCGTCAGCCGCCGCCAGGCCTTCGACGAACTGCGCCGCCGCAACGACAGCGAACAGGTCGCCCAGTTCGTCACCGCCCTCCAGCAGGGCGAGGAACTCGGCGCGCCGATCGTGGAAACCCTCATACAGATCGCCAACGACATGCGCCGCACGGACGCCCAGAACGCCCGCAGAAAGGCCGCGAAGGCGGTCCCCAAGGCGACGATGGTGATCACGACCCTGATGGTCCCCGCCACCATGATCCTCCTCGGCGCGGGCCTCTTCCTCGGCACGGGGACGAACCTCGGCTCGATCACGGGGGAGTGAACGATGCGGGTGGACTTCGGGGTGCCGGGAGACGGGCGGGGGTCGGCGGGGGGTCAGGCGCCGAGGGAAGGGCAGGCGTCGGCGGGCGGCGAGGTGCGGGCGGACGTTCGGCTGTCGGCGGAGGGTTCGGCATCGGCGTACGGGCAGGTGTCGGCGGACGGGCGGGGGCCGGCGGGCGGGGAGGTGTCGGTGGACGGGCGGGGGCCGGCGGGCGGGGAGGTGCGGGTGGACCCTCGGATGCCCGTGGACCCTCGGGTGCCCGTGGACCTTCAGGTGAACGCCCTTCAGGCGATGTGCCGGCAAGTCTTCGGCTTCCGGCTCGCGATGATCGCCCTGGCGACCCCGTACGCCCTCTTCGGCGCGGCGCCGCCCGGCCTGGCGCTGTGGCTGGTCGGTACGGCCGTACTCATCACCTCACTCATCTCGTACGCGATGTTCCGCGACTGGGAACGCTTCGGCCCCCTGCTGCTCCGACACCCCGCGCTGCTCGGCGCGGACACCCTCGTCGGCGCGCTGCTGCTCGTCACGGCGGGCCCGGACAGCACCCTCGGGTACGTCAGCGTCTGCACGCCCCTCCTCGCGGGCCTCGCCTACGGCCCGCGCGGGGCGGCCTTCTTCGCCTGCCTCCAGGCGCTGATCCTGCTGGCCCTCCACGCGGCCGGGCTGGGCGACCCGGGGCTGCTCCCGGGCCTCTGCGTGATCACGGGCGCGCTCGGAGTCACCCTCCGCAACCTCCTCCTCCGGTACGGCGCGGCGGCCCGAGCCCTCGCCGTCGCCCAGGCGGCCGAGGAGGAACGCGCCCACCTCGCGCGCGACCTGCACGACTCGGTGGCCAAGACCCTGCACGGCCTGGCGCTCCAGGCGGACGCCCTGGCGGCGTCCCCGGACCCGCGCCGGCAGGCCAGGGCCGTGGCGGGCGCGGCGCGCAGGGCGGTGGAGGAGTCACGGGAACTGGTGGCGGGCCTGCGGAGACACCAGTACGCCGAGCCGGATGTCGACCTGGCGACGGAACTGACGGACCAGGTACGGAACTTCGGCCAACGGTCGGGAATCGAGGCACGGTACGAGGACCTGGGCGAGGCGACGATGCCCCCGGTACCGCCGGCGGTGGCCAGACAACTGCTCACGATCGCCTCGGAGGCCCTGGAGAACGCGGGCCGCCACGCCTCCCCGACACGGGTGGACGTCTCGGCCGGCGTGGTCGAGGGCAACCTCCGCATCAGCGTCCGCGACGACGGCCGCGGCCTGCCCCCGGGCACGACCCTGGACGACCTACGCAGGGCCGGCCACTTCGGCCTGGTCGGGATGGTGGAGAGGGCGGCCGGGGTGGGCGCGCGGATCAGGATCGGACGGGGCGGCGGACTGGCGCGCCGGGGCACGGAAGTCCGCCTGGACCTCCCGGTCGAGGGGGTGGCGGCACGATGACGCTCACGGTGCTCGTCGCCGACGACAACCCGGTGGTCCGCGCGGGCCTGCGCGCCCTGCTCGACGCGGCGACCCCCGACATCCGGGTCGTCGCGGAGGCCCCCGACGGCCGCACGGCGATGGACGAGACCCGCCGCCACCGCCCGGACGTGATCCTCCTCGACGTCCGCATGCCGGTCGTCGACGGCCTGACGGCCCTGCCGCACCTGGTCAGAGTGGCCCCGGTCCTGATGCTGACGTACAGCGCGGAGACGGAGATCGTGCACGAGGCGCTGCGGTTGGGAGCGGGGGGTTACCTGGTCCACGGCGAGTTCACGGCGGAGGAACTGGTGACGGCGGTCCGCGACGTACGAGCGGGCCGGGCCCGCTTCACACCGACGGCGGCAAACGCGTTGGTGGGTGTGGTGCGAGGTGCGACTGCACACGCTTCGGCCCGGCCAATCGTCTCGACTTCATTGCGATTTGACGGAATGGCTTCGCAGCTGCAACGAAATGTGGCACGGTTTGGGCTGAGCGTGAGGGAGGGGGAGGTGATGGACTTGATCGCGTCGGGCCTGAACAACCGCCAGATCGCCGACACATGCTTCATCAGCGAGAAGACGGTCAAGAACCACATCAACCGCATCTTCGCCAAGCTCCACGCCACCTCGCGAAGCGAGGCCATAGCCGCCTGGCTCGGCACCAGGGCGGCGTCATGACCGACAACGCGACCTGGGCCCGTGTTTGGGCCTACGGACCCTGTGGGGAGGAGGAGGTGGGGACGTACCCTGCGCGTGCCGAACTCGGCATCGGCACGGGGATGTACGAATCCGGAGGGGACGACCATGAGCGACCTCATGCTGAAGGCTGCGACGAAGGCAAAGGTGCACTTCGCCGCATGGGCCCGCACGAGGACGAACGACCGGGGCCAGACGGCGGTCGAGTACCTGGGGATCATCGTCGTGGTGGTGGCGATCGTGGTGGCGATCAGCGGCACGAGCATCGGCGGATCCATCAAGACAGCGATCACGAACAAGATCGCCGACCTCATCGACTAGTACTGCTGAGCAGACACAGGGATTCAGGGCAGGCGCTCCCTGTCTACATCACAGTGATGGCGGGCTTGCTCTTCCTGGCGTTGGCGTACTTCGCCGTGGGCCAGGCTGCGGTGACCCGGAACAGTGCTCAGACCGCCGCCGACGCTGCAGCTTTGGCTGCTGCCCAGGATGCTCGTGATCAGCTTCGGGACGGCTGGCTGGGCGTCATCCTCGATCCGGCACAGTGGGGTGAATTCCTCTCGGGCGGGGATTACGACGTGGACGCTGCTTGTCGGCGCGCGGCATCCTTCGCGGCCAAGAATGACGCGAAGCTCTTTGGAGAGGCCTGTGTCCCCCTCCCTCTCGGGGAACGAGGCTTCCGTGTCGAGGTAAGAACCTTGGACTCGGTCGGTGACTCCGTCATCCCGGGCACGGAGAACCAGCGCGCCAGGGCAACGGCGACCGCTGTGCTCGAACCGCTGTGCACGTTCGACAGTCCCGAGCCGACGCAGGAGCCTGAACCGCCCGAACCCGACCCGGACCCGGAACCCACGCCGTCGGAGACCGCCCCGATCCTCGGTCTCACATGTGACGGTATCCCCTGGACGATCGACCCCGACCGGCCGGAGCTCCCTAGCGCCGCTGACCTCTTCACCGTTCGGCTGTCCGACTGACAAGCGAAGGAATCCCGTTCATGAGAGTTCGGTACGCAACGACGGCCTTCAGGAAGTGGGCCGTGGCCGCCACCGCGGCCGGCCTGGTCCTCGGCGTAGCCGGCTGCGGCAGCGACGGCGAAGCTCCGAAGAGTCAGCCCTCCACGACGTCTTCGTCGCCCCGTAGCAACGAGGGCGACAACCAGCCTCAGTCACAGGCGCCGGAGGAGACCTTGGCCGTACTGAAGGGGCCGAGCGGCTTCGAGCTGGCGATCACCTCGGCCAAGCGCGATGCTGGCGGCTTCCTCACCGTCAAGGGGCGGCTGAAGAATGCGTCAGAAAAGGGGCAAGCAGTCCCTGAATGGCGAGGGAACGAGACTGAGGTGCTGAAGCACGGCGATTCGTTGGGAGGTGCGACTCTCGTGGACGGAGTGGCGAAAAAGCGCTACTACGTCCTCCGTGACACGGACGGCAGGCCCTTGACCACGACGGGCCTCGCCATGCTTGGAGCTGGTGATTCGGCCGAGGTCTTCATGCAATTCCCGTCACCCCCCGCCGGCACCACCGAAGTGACCTTCCAGCTCCCCACCTTCGAACCCGGCACCATCAAACTCTCCTGACGGACGCCGCCATGACTCCCCACCGCCTCGCCACCCTCGCCGCCGCCTCACTCCTCCTCACCCTCCTCCCCGCCACCCCCGTCCTCGCCGACGACCCCCCCAACTCCACCTCCAGCGCCTCCCCGCCCCCCGCGATCGACGCGAACTCGCCCGAGTTGATGCTTCCCGACGGGGCCACCCTCGCCGCGCCCAAGGTTCTCGACATCAAGCAGGTCGTCGAGGAGGAGGGCGGGGAGCAGCGGCGGGAGGACACCAACGTCGACGTCACCTTCGCCCTTCAGGCCGAGGTGCTGTTCAGCAAGGACAGCGCCAAGCTCAGCCCCGCCGCCACCGCCCGTATCGCCGCCATCGCCGTGGAGATCAACAAACAGAACTCCAGCCGAGTCCGCGTCTTCGGCTTCACCGACAACCTCGGGACGTACGAGCACGGCCTCAAGCTCTCCAAGCAGCGTGCCGACGCCGTGCAGCTGGAGTTGGCGAAGACGCTCGAACCGGGAAAGACCTTCGACATCCGCGGGTACAGCGAGGACTACCCGATCGCCGACAACGCCACGGAGGAAGGGCGTACCAAGAACCGCCGCGTCGAGATCTCCTTCCCCCGGACCACCACCTCGGCACCCGTTCCCGCGCCCTGAGGCGCGTAGCCCGGCCGGGTTGCCGGATGGTCGCTGGATCGCCTCCGCGCCTCAGGGCTGACGGCCCCGCCTAGCCCCCCGCCGCCAAGCTGTCCAGCACCGCGCGGATCGTCGCGACCACCGCGTCCGGGCGGCGGAACACGTCCCGTGCCGTGAAGCGCAGGACCCGGCGGACCTCCGGGCAGTCCGCGAGGTCGTTGTAGCGGCGGATGTCGCGGTCGTGGGCATGGCGGGTGCCGTGGAAGGCGTAGCCCTCGATCTCGACGGCCAGGCCCACCGTCCGGAAGAGGAAGTCCGGGCGCAGGGCGCGGCCCGAGCGCGAGTGGAGGAGGGGCTGGGACTCCGGGCGGAGGCCGGCGTCGCGCATGTGGAGGCGGGCGACCGTCTCCGCCGGGGAGCCGCACGCCGGATCCGCGAGCCGCAGCCAGCGGCGGGCCTGGGCCGCGCCCGGGCGCGGGGCGGCCAGTTCCGCCACCAGGTCCCCGTGGTGGACGAGCGGCTCGCGGCGGACGCCCCGGACCGTGCGCCGCGACAGGGCCGAGTCCGCGACCACGACGGCCCCCTCGCGTGTGCCGCAGCTCCGTATCAGGTCGCCGACCGTCCGCGCCGGAGCCGTCGCCCGTAACCCGCCGCGCATGACGCAGTCCCCGTCGGCCAGGTACTCCGTGGAGTGGACGCGCACGCCGTCGCCGGTACGGGAGGACAGCGGGCGGCGCACGGTGAAGTCCAGGACCTCCGGCTCGTCCCGCCCCACCGGGGGCCCCACCGCCGCCCCCACCCCCTCCCCCCGACCCCCGAGTACCTCGATGCGGTGCAGTGTCGCGGCCGTGCCGTGGCTGCACACCCACTCCGGGTGCATCAGTTGGTGCGCCCGGACGCGGACGCGCCAGTCGACGTCCTTGCCGGGGGCCGCCCACGCGCCCCGGCAGATCGGCTTCCAGCCTTCCGCGCGCAGCCGTCTCCCGACGCGGCCCGGCGACCATCCCGCTCCGTATGCCCACACGTTGAGGAGCACCCCGCCCCGGGCGACCCTCGAAAGCTCCTCCGTCTCGTCCGCCATGGCCTCAACGATCCACGGAAGAGGGAAGGTTCGCATCCCCTGTGGATAACTCCTGCCTTCATGCCGCATCCTGGTGCGAACCGACTCCGGGCCCGCTCCGAGGTGGACTGCCGATGAAGACGACATCTCCGAGCGTGCGACTGGTCAGCGACCTCGTGACGCAGATCCCCGAGTTCCGGGACGTCTACGAGGCCCATGTCTTCAGCCAGGGTGATGTGCTCCCGCACGTGTTCTTCTGGGACGTCGTCCAGAACACCGTGCGTTCCTTCCTCGGGGAGGATCCAGCGGCGGCCGACTGGCGCCGGACGCTCGACTTCCTGGAGCAGCAGAGCGCGCGCGGGGACCTCGGCGTCGACGAGGTCATCGTCACCTCCTTCCTCAACGACCTGCCGTACCCGCACGAGCCCGGGCACGCCATCGTCCAGGAGCTCGGCCCGGTCATGGCGGCGAGGTTCGTCCGCGTCCGCCCCGGAGGGTGAGGGGCCCTCCCACCCCGGGACGGGTGAGCGAGCCTTCCCGACCGGGGAGTGAGGGGGCCTTCCCGCGCCAGAGAGTGAGCGGGCCCTCCCGCCCCGGGGGTGAGGGGGCCTTTCCGGGCCCCGCCTGTCCGCCGGACATAATCGAGCGCATGTCCCCCGACCAGCCCCGTTCACCCCAAGTGCGCCATGTGCCTGATTCGCCCGCCGTCGCCCTCGGCGGCTACGCCGCCACCCGCGTCATCGGCCTCGCGATCCTCGCTCTCGCCGCCGTCGCGACCGGCAAGGACGGGCTGCACCGGCTGAGCGGCCGCTGGGACTCCGTCTGGTACGTCCGGATCGCCGAGAACGGTTACGGCTACCAGGTCACCCTCCCCAACGGCAGCGTCCACTCCGACCTCGCCTTCTTCCCCCTCTTCCCCGCGCTCGAACGGGCCCTGGCCACCGTCCTCCCCATCGACGCGGCCACCGCCGGGCTGCTCATCTCCTGGGCCGCCTCGCTCGCCGCCGCCTGGGGCATCTACGCCGTCGGCGCCCACGTCGCCGGCCGGCCCGCCGGGGTCGTGCTCGCCGTCCTGTGGGGCGTGTACCCGACCGCGTTCGTGCAGTCGATGGCGTACACCGAGACGCTCTTCACCGCCCTCGCCGCCTGGTCGATCCTGGCCGTGCTGCGTGGCCGCTGGATCCTCGCCGGCGCGCTCTGCGCGCTCGCCGGGCTCACCCGCCCGACGGCCGCCGCGCTGATCGCCGCCCTCGGGATCACCGCCCTCGTCACCGTCGTACGCGAACGGAAGCTGCCCGCCCCGATGGTGGCCGGCGTCCTTCTCGCGCCGCTGGGCTGGCTCGCGTACATCGTCTACGTCGGCCGACGTGAGTCCAGCCCCATGGCCTACTTCGACGTCCAGGCCGCCTGGGGGAACTCCATCGACGGCGGTGTCGCCCTCGCCCGCTTCATCTGGGGTCTGCCGCCCCTCGCCGCGCTCGGTCTGGTCGCCGCGCTCGCCCTGCTCGGCTGGCTCGTCGCTCTCTGCGTACGGCAGAAGCAGCCGCTGCCGCTCCTCGTGTACACGATCGCGGTCGTCGTGATCTCGCTCATCGGCGCCGCGTACTTCGGCTCCCGGCCGCGCCTGATGATGCCCGCGTTCGGCCTGCTGCTGCCGGCCGCCGTGGCGCTCGTACGGCTCCGCCCGCGCAACCGGGTCCTGGTACTCACCGGACTCGCGCTCGCCTCCGGTGCGTACGGCGCCTTCACCCTGCTCGGCTCGGGACCACCGTGACCCGCGCGCCCTTCCGCAGCCCCCACCCCGCCATCGTCCCGGCCTCCGCCTCCACGACGTGCCGGCCTCGCGGGCGCGGCATGCCGAGCCGTCCGGGCCGCATGGTCACGACGTCCAGGACCGTGAGGTTCCGGTCCAGGTAGGCCACGTCGATGGCGAAGCGCATGCCGAACGTGTGGATGCTGTTCGTCGGGGTGATGAGCAGCGCTCCGGCGATGCCGTCCCGGCCGAGCAGGCCGCGCCGCCTCGACCGGTAGGAGGCCGCGATCTCCAAGGGGACCTGCTCCTCCCCGACCAACAGGGTCCCTGTGCCGTCGCGCCATTTCCCCGGTCTCCCCATAGGGGAGACGGTAGCGGTGCGGTGCGAGTGGGTAGGTTCGGCGGGTGTTCGTCACACTGATCGTCGTCGCCGCGCTGTGGGGTGCCGCCACGGGGCTGCTCGTGCCGCGCGCCGCGTACCGGCTGTCGGTCGAGCCGGAAGAGCCGTGGCGCGACCGTTGCGAGGCGGGCCACGCCCTGACCGGCCCGGCACGCGGCTGGCTCGGCGCCCCGTCGTGCCGGTCCTGCGCCACGACGCCGACCACGACGTCGACCACGACGCCATCGACGACAACCAAGACGACGACCAACACGACCACCACGACCGCGGTCGCGGACACCCGCCCCCTCGCGTCCCCCCGCAAGCGGCCCCTCGTCGCCCCCGCCGCGAAGCCCCACCCCCCGGCCGCAAGACCCCGCCCCCTCGGCCCCGTCCTCGCCCCGGTCGTCGTCACCGCCCTCTCCTGTGCCGCGCTCGCCGCCGCCACCGGGCCCCGGCCCGAGCTGGCCGTCTGGCTGCTGTGCGCGCCTCTCGCCGTGCTCCTGGCCACCGTCGACGTCCGCGTGCACCGGCTGCCCGACCCGCTCACGCTCCCGCTCGCCGCCGCCACCCCGATCCTCCTGCTCGGCGCCGAACTCCTGCCGTACGACGCCGGTTCCTGGCTTCACGCGCTGCTCGGCGGAGTCGCCTTGGGCGGCGGCTACTTCGTGCTGTTCCTGATCCGGCCCGCCGGCATGGGCTTCGGTGACGTCAAGCTCGCGCTCTGCGTCGGCGCGGCCCTCGGCTGGTACGGCTGGGGTGTCCTCTTCGCCGGTACGTTCGCGGGCTTCCTCCTCGGTTCGCTGTACGGTCTCGGCCTCGTCCTCGCGCGGCGGGGGAGCCGGAAGTCGGCGATCCCCTTCGGGCCGTTCATGATCGGCGGCGCCCTGCTCGGTCTGCTCCTCGGCGCGCTCTCCGCCTCCCCTTGAGGTTCGCGACCTAGCATTCCGGCACATGCGGACAATCAATGACAATCTGCCCGTAGAGCCACTGGAGCCCGCAGAGCCCGTAGCGGCACCCGGAGAGGTACAGGAAGAGGGGACGAAGACCACCCCCGCCCCCTGGTACCGCCGGCCCGCCGTCCTTCCTTGGGCCTGGGCCGCGGGCCTCTGTCTGCTCTACGCGACCGTCGCCGTACGCCGCCACCAGCTCCTGCGGACCACCGGCTACGACCTGGGCATCTTCGAGCAGGCCGTCCGCGCCTACGCCGAACTCCGCGCGCCCGTCGTCCCCTTGCGCGGCCCGGGCTTCAACCTCCTCGGCGACCACTTCCACCCGCTCCTCGCCGCCCTCGCCCCCCTCTACCGCCTCTGGCCCTCGCCCCTCTGCCTGCTCGTCGCGCAGTCCGCCCTTCTCGCCCTCGCCGTCGTCCCCCTGGCCCGCTGGGCCCGGCGCGTGCTCGGCGCCCGCGCCGCGCACGCCGTCGCCGCCGGGTACGGGCTCAGCTGGGGCATCGCCTCCGCCGCCGCCTTCGACTTCCACGAGGTCGCCCTCGCCGTACCGCTGCTCGCCTTCTCCCTCGAAGCGCTCGCCCACCGCCGCTGGCGCGCCGCCGTCGCCTGGGCCGCGCCGCTCCTGCTCGTCAAGGAGGACCTGGGGCTGACCCTCGCCGCCGTCGGCGTCTACGTCGCGGTCAAGGGTCCCCGGCGGCTCGGGATCGCCACCGCCGCCCTCGGTACGCTCGGCTCACTGATCGAGATCAAGCTGCTGCTGCCCGCCTTCAACCCCGGCGGCGACTACGCCCACGGCGGCCACCTCGCCGACGGCCACGGCTCCCTGCTCTCCACCCTCGCCCACGCCCCGCTCGACGCCCTGCGCCCCGACGTGAAGGCCATGCTGCTGATCCTGGTCTTCGCGCCGTCCGCGTTGCTCGCGCTGCGCTCGCCGCTCGCGATGATCGCCGTCCCCACGCTCGGGTGGCGGCTGGTCTCCGACAACCCCTTCCACTGGGGCACGGCCTACCACTACAGCGCCGTCCTCATGCCCGTCGTCCTCGCCGGGCTGATCGACGTCCTCGGAAGGGAGAAGTCCGCCCGGAACGTACGCGCCTCCCTCGTCACCGTCCTCGCCGTGACCGTCGTGATGCTTCCGTCGTTCCCGCTGGCCCAGCTCGCGCAGCGGTCCACCTGGCGGACCACGCCCCACATCGAGGCCGCCCGCGAGCTGCTCGCGCGCGTCCCGGACGGCGCGACCGTCGCCGCGTCCAACCGGCTCGCCCCGCAGCTCACGTCGCGCTGCGAGGTCATGATCTTCCCGACCTTCCCGGTGGACACTCTCCTCGACCGCCGGGAGACCGGTCCGCTGCCCGCGCCCACGGCCGAGTGGATCGTCTACGACGCCGTGCCACCGGAGGCCTGGCCGCAGAAGAGCGGACCGTGGCCCTACCCGGTCGAGCAGCAGGAGGCCGAACTGCGCGCGGCGCGCGAGCGGCACGGGTACGAGGTGGTGGCCTCCCGGGACGGCATCACGCTCCTCCGCCGCGCCGCCTAGCGCCCGCGAGCCGCTCCCCTGTGCGGCGAGGGCCGCGCGGCGCCCCCTTGCCGTTCCGCCGCCCGCCGCCCGAGCCCCCCGCCCCAGCCCCAACCCCGCCCCGCCCCAGCCTCAACCCCGGCCCCACTCCAGCCTCAACCCCCACTCCAGCCTCAACCCCCGCCCCCGAGCCCCTCGACGCGCGCCCTACGCGTGCGGCCCCACCGTCACCCGGTCGATCACCAGCTCGGCGCGACCCTCCAGGATGGTGGCGACGCGTGCGGCCTGGTCCTCCAGCTCCCGTAGCCCGGGCGCGGTCAGCGGCTTCAGCGGTTCGACGGTCACCGTGATCCGCTTGCCCGAGCGGCGCTGGTGCCAGACGCCCGCCACCGTGCCGTCGACCAGGAGCACCGGGTAGTTCCCGGCCTGGCCGCCCGCGAGCGCGCGCTCGCGGGCCGCGCCGGGGAAGAGCCGTTCACGTGGCTGGGAGGCGATGGTGAAGGCGTCGAAGTAGGGCAGCAGCCGCACCCCGCGCGCCGGACGTTCCTCGGGGAACGCGGTGTCCCCGGCGACGACCCACCCCGGCGCCCCCTCGAAGTCCACCTCCTCGATCCGCCCGGCCTCGGCCAGCGAGGCGAAGAGCCCGGTCGCCCAGCCGGCCGGTGCCGCCAGCCACTTCGCGAACTGCCGGGGGCCGGCCGGGCCGTACGCGTACAGGTACCGCTCCGCCAGGTCGCCGAGGGCCTGCGTCCCCTCCGCCGGGCGCACCCCCGGGTTGGTGTACGTGACCTTCCGGCCACGGTCCCGGCCGAAGCACAGCACCCCGCGGTGGCCCGCCAGGTGCGTGATCTGCCGCCAGCGCGGCCACTTGTCCTGGAAGGCGTCCATGACCCGGTCGCCCGCCCAGGGGCCGGTGCGCGCCACGATCGCGTCCGTCAGCTCGTCGACGGTGAGCTCCGTGCCCGCGAGGGCGTCCGCGACGGCCGCCAGGACCTCCTCGGTCTGCGCCGTCGTCATCCGTACGTCCGGCGGCATCGCAGACGCGCCGGCGGGGATCGCGGAGAGCGCGCCGGTCCACATCGGCAGGTCGGCGGCGGGCAGCAGATGGACCGTGCCGCGCGGTCCGTACGTCTTGACCAGCGTGCCGTCCTCCCAGAGCGCCGCCCTTACGTCCGCCCGGGTTCCCTCGGCGGTGCGCAGCGCGAGGGACAGCTCGGCGGCCGAGAGGACCTGGGCGTGGGCGCCGAGCATCGCGGCGGCCACCGCCGCCGGCGGCGCGTCCGTGGGCTCGTCCAGAAACTGCCGGTGGATCCTGCGGGCGTCGGCCCGCGCCCAGCTGACCTGTGGTGGGGTGGAGGTCGTCATGCTTCGACGGTAGGTGGGGAATAGGTCAGGGCCTGTCCGCCTTGCCCGAAGGGGCAGAGTCGAAGAGTCGGGACCGGACGAGGAGTTGGCGATGGCCAAGGGGAAGACCACATACGGCTGCGGGCTCGACGCGGCCGTCGATGTCGTGGGCGGCAAGTGGAAACCGCTCATCCTGTGGGCGCTGCACGCGCACGGCGCGACCCGCTTCGGTGAGCTCAGGCGGGGGCTCGCCGGCGTCAGCGAGAAGGTGCTGATCCAGCAGCTGCGCGAGCTGGAGGCGGACGGCATCGTCCACCGGGAGATCTATCCGGAGGTCCCGCCCCGGGTGGAGTACTCCCTGACCGCGCTCGGCGAGTCGCTGAACACGGCGCTGCTGCCGCTGGGGGAGTGGGGCGAGAGCTTCATGGCGGACATCCTCGCGATCAAGGCGGCCCAGCGCGCGGCCGAGGACGACGCCCAGCTCACGGTCGAGAGCGTGCCGCAGAGCGGCAGCGGCGAAGCCCAGCGCACGGTCGCAAGCGTCCCGCAGGGCCAGGCCGGGCGCGCGCGGCAGGCTGCCTGACCTGGGCCGGTCGGGGGCTCTGCGTCAACTCGGGTCCCTTTCGCGGGGGTCCCTCTTGGGAGGTACGAAACCCGCCGCCACGCCGGGGCGCAAACCGGCCGACGGGCCCCAGGGCCCTTGTCCCGACTGGGCTCCGAGGAATCCGGGAGGGACCGGCGGCGCCGCGTGGCACGCAGCACCGCTTATGAAGGGTTATGGTGGAAACCCCCCCTCGGGCCGGTCCGTATCCCCCCCACGGACCGGCCCGTTTTCTTTCCCCGGCCCCCCTCCGGACCGCGGGCCCGGGCCCCTCGGGGACCCGCCCCAGGCACATCGAAGTCCCCGCCCGAGCCCCTCAGGGCCCCGGCCCCCACGGACCCCAAGCCCCTCAGGGCCCCTGGCCCCGACGGACCCCCGGCCCCGACCGGACCCCCGGCCCGGACGGACCCCCGGCCTCGACCGGACCCCCGGCCCCGACCGGACCCCCGCCCCCGACCGGACCCCCGCCTCCGGCCCCTCCGGACCGTAGCCTCAGCCCCGGCCGGCCCAGATGTTGGTGCCCGCGGTGTCCACGGCGAAGGAGTCGATCTCCTTCAGCTCCTCGTCCGTCAGCGGAGGTCCGGCCAGCGCGGCCACGTTCTCCTCCAGCTGGGCGACGCTCGACGCGCCGATCAGCGCGGACGTCATCCGCTCGTCGCGCAGCACCCACGCCAGCGCCAGCTGCGCCAGCGACTGACCGCGCCGCTCGGCGATGTCGGCCAGACCGTGCAGCCGCCGCAGGACCTCGTCGGAGAGCAGGTTCGGGTCGAGGGACTTGCCCTGTGTCGCCCGCGACCCCTCCGGGATCCCCTTCAGGTACTTGTTCGTGAGCAGACCCTGGGCGAGGGGCACGAAGGAGATGCAGCCCATGCCGGCCGCCTCCAGCGTGTCGAGGAGACCGTCCTCCTCGGTCCATCGGTTGATCATCGAGTACGACGGCTGGTGGATGAGCGCAGGGACACCCATCTCCTTGAGGATCCCCGCGGCCTCGGCCGTCTGCTCGCTGGTGTACGACGAGACGCCGACGTACAGCGCCTTGCCCTGCTGGACGGCGGAGGCGAGCGCCCCCATCGTCTCCTCCAGCGGCGTGTGCGGGTCGAAGCGGTGCGAGTAGAAGATGTCGACGTGGTCGAGGCCCATCCGCTTCAGGGACGCGTTGAGTGAGGACATCAGATACTTGCGGGAGCCCCACTCGCCGTACGGGCCGGGGTGCATCTCGTACCCCGCCTTGGTGGAGATGATCAGCTCGTCACGGTACGGCGCGAAGTCCTGGGCGAAGAGCTTGCCGAAGTTCAGCTCGGCGGAGCCGGGCGGCGGCCCGTAGTTGTTCGCCAGGTCGAAATGGGTGACGCCGAGGTCGAAGGCGCGGCGCAGGATCGCGCGCTGCGTGCCGAGCGCCCTGTCGTCGCCGAAGTTGTGCCAGAGGCCGAGGGAGACGGCCGGGAGCTTGAGCCCGCTGCGCCCGGTGCGGCGGTACTCCATGTGCTCGTAGCGGTCCGCGGAGGCGGTGTAGATCGGGGAATGAGTCACGTCTCTCTGCTTATCACGGACTTGTGACAGTCCCGGGCTGGGAGCCTGTTACCCGTCCGCAGTAAGGTGGTCGGCTGCGGGGACCGCCGCGGCATGGAGGGGTTAAGAACAGTGAACCTGCGCGACCTGGTGTACGGGCTCTACGCACGCCGGGTGGAAGGCCGCCTCGACCACGACCAGGTGCCCAAGCACATCGGCGTCATCCTCGACGGCAACCGGCGCTGGGCCAAGGCCTCCGGCGGGACCCCCGAGCAGGGCCACAAGGCCGGCGCGGACAAGATCCAGGAGCTGCTCGGCTGGTGCGCCGAGACGGACGTCGAGGTCGTCACGCTCTGGATGCTCTCCACGGACAACCTGAACCGGCCCGAGGACCAGCTCCGCCCGCTGCTCGCCATCATCGAGGGCGCGGTGCGCGCCCTGGCCGCCGACGGCCGCTGGCGGGTGCACCACGTGGGCACGCTGGACCTGCTGCCCGCCCGTACGCAGTCCGTGCTGAAGGAGGCCGAGCAGGCCACGCACGACAACACGGGGATACTCGTGAACGTCGCCGTGGGCTACGGCGGCCGTCAGGAGATCGCCGACGCGGTCCGCTCGCTGCTCCTGGAGCACGCGGAGAAGGGGACGAGCTTCGAGGAGCTCGCCGAGATCGTCGACGTCGAACACATCTCCGAGCACCTGTACACGCGCGGGCAGCCCGACCCGGACCTGGTGATCCGGACCAGCGGCGAGCAGCGGCTCTCCGGCTTCATGCTGTGGCAGAGCGCCCACTCGGAGTACTACTTCTGCGAGGTCCACTGGCCGGCCTTCCGTAAGGTCGACTTCCTGCGGGCGCTGCGCGACTACGCCGCCCGCCACCGCCGCTACGGCACCTGAGCCGGATTCAGCCCGGCAGTCCGCGGGAGCGATCACCGGACGTTCGACTCTGTTCACGAACACGTCGTCATATGCCATGGCATGGCGGCGCGTGATCGAGGGAATACCCCTTGCAGAGTGAGCGGCACGGAGACCGCCACCCGGGAGGCCCGTTGCACCAGGACGACCGTGCAGGACATGTACGGACGGAGCGGAGGGCCGGTGCTCGGCCCGCGCATCGTGGCCAGAGCCCGGTCCCATCCCGCAGCGACACCGCTTCCGTCGCGCCCCGACCTCTCAGGGGTCGTCAAAGGGGGTCTGTCCTTCCGTGGTGACCAGCACTAAGCGCCGCTTGTCCGACAGGCGCACCTACGTACTCGACACCAGCGTCCTGCTGGCCGACCCCAACGCCGTGTCACGGTTCGACGAGCACGAGGTCGTGCTCCCGATCGTCGTGGTCACCGAGTTGGAGGCCAAGCGGCACCATCCCGAACTCGGCTACTTCGCCCGGGCGGCCCTGCGCCTCCTGGACGACTTCCGGGTCAGGTACGGGCGCCTGGACGCCCCGCTCCCCATCGGGGACCTGGGCGGCACCCTGCGTGTCGAGCTGAACCATTCCGACCCCGGAGTCCTCCCGGCCGGCTACCGGCTGGGGGACAACGACTCCCGGATCCTGGCCGTCGCGCGCAATCTCCAGGCCGAGGGGTACGACGTCACGGTCGTCTCCAAGGACCTGCCGCTGCGCATCAAGGCGTCCTCGGTCGGTCTCCTGGCCGAGGAGTACCGCGCGGAACTCGCCATCACGGATTCCGGTTGGACCGGAATGTCCGAACTGGCGCTCTCCGCCGACCAGGTGGACATCCTCTACGACCAGGAGACGCTGTTCGTGCCGGAGGCCTCCGAGCTTCCGGTGCACACGGGTCTGGTCCTGCAGTCCGAGCGGGGCAAGGCGCTCGGCCGGATCACGGCCGAGGGCAACGTCCGGCTGGTGCGGGGCGACCGGGAGGCGTTCGGCATCCGTGGCCGCAGCGCCGAGCAGCGGATCGCGCTCGATCTGCTCCTCGACCCGGACGTCGGCATCATCTCGATGGGCGGCCGGGCCGGTACGGGCAAGTCCGCGCTGGCGCTCTGCGCCGGCCTGGAAGCGGTCCTGGAGCGCCGGCAGCACCAGAAGGTGATGGTGTTCCGCCCGCTGTACGCGGTCGGCGGCCAGGAGCTCGGCTATCTGCCGGGCAGCGAGGCCGAGAAGATGAGCCCCTGGGCGCAGGCGGTCTTCGACACGCTCTCGGCCGTGGCGGGCCGAGAGGTCATCGAGGAGGTGCTCGGCCGGGGCATGCTGGAGGTCCTGCCGCTCACGCACATCCGGGGCCGCTCCCTCCACGACGCGTTCGTCATCGTGGACGAGGCCCAGTCCCTGGAGCGGAACGTCCTGCTGACCGTTCTGTCCCGGATCGGGGCGAACTCCCGTGTCGTGCTGACCCATGACGTGGCCCAGCGCGACAACCTCCGGGTCGGCCGGTACGACGGAGTCGTCGCCGTCGTCGAGAAGCTGAAGGGGCACCCGCTCTTCGCGCACGTCACGCTGACGCGTTCGGAACGCTCGCAGATCGCCGCCCTGGTGACCGAAATGCTGGAGGACGTCCAGATCTGATCCGATTGGCACACTCCCGTACGGATACGGGAGTTGGCGCCGCCCGGCAAAGCGCAGGAGCTTAGCCGGGCGGCGTCTCGCTGTCCGGGGAATGGGCCAAAACTCCGGTGACTTATGAGGTGTGAGCTTTCACACGCAACGCAGAATTGCCTTGCGGTGTCGGCGTCCGGCAGAGTCTTGCTTCCGTCAGGCCCCGCATACGGCCCACGCACACCTTCACCGGTGTGGCACCACACAACTCAACAGCCGTTCGCCGTATGCCGCCCACAGCACCACGGGCCCGTGTCTTCTGTGACCCAGTACGTCGGAGACCAGCGCAAGGGGCAAGATTTCGCCCGCTTGGTCACCTGTGTGGGCGATGCTGGAAGGAAACCGTGTGAGCCGGATCTCGGTCCGGGGATTCGCGGTGGCTTCGGCCACTGCGGTCACCACCGTCGGCGCCGTCGTGGGTGTTGCCTCGGGCGACACCCAGCCCTCGGGCGACAACTTCGAGGCCACCGCGGCCGACACCACGCTGCTCGCGGACATTCCCGTGGGCGAGCAGGCCCAGGTACAGGTCTCCTCGCTCTCGGAGCAGGCCGACGTCCAGGCCGCCGCGGCCGACTCGGCCGCGAAGAAGTCCGCGGAGGAATCGGCCCGCATCCAGGCCGCCAAGGACGCCGAGGCCAAGAAGCAGGCCGCCGACAAGGCGGAGAAGGAGCGCAAGGAGGCCGCGGAGCGCGCCGAGCGTTCCTCGGTCCGTGACGCGTCGAGCTTCTCGGCCCAGGGCTCCTACTCCATCGCTGAGGTCAAGGCGATCGCCCGTCAGATGATCCCGGCCTCGCAGTTCCAGTGCTTCAGCAACATCGTGGACCACGAGTCCGGCTGGAACTACCGCGCGACCAACCCGTCGTCCGGCGCGTACGGTCTCGTCCAGGCCCTCCCCGGTTCGAAGATGTCGTCGGCGGGCGCCGACTGGCAGACGAATCCGGCCACCCAGATCAAGTGGGGCCTGAACTACATGAACAACCGCTACGACAGCCCCTGCGGCGCGTGGAACTTCTGGCAGGCCAACCGCTGGTACTAGTACCGGCGCTCTCAACCTCGCTGAGCCCCTCACCGTCCTACGGTGAGGGGCTTCATGCGTGTAGGTTCGGGCCCATGTGCTCCCCGGGGGAGTGAGTCGGGGGGAGAGGGAAGAAGATGTCGAGACTGCCAGGATGGCTGAGCCGGCTGGGCGACGAGCTCAACCGCATGAGCGAACGGCTCGACGAGCGCCGCGCCCGCGCGGAGCGCGAGGACGACGACCACGACGCGGAGCCGCCCCAGGGTGGTGGCGGAGCAGAGCCGCCAACGGGTGAGGGTGGTACGGAGAAGCCCGCCGAGAAGCCCGCCCCGGAGCCCGTCGGCGCGCCTCCTGGCGAGGGCGCCGGTGAGGCGGTCGCGGGCGGTGGCCCCGAGCCGTCCGGTGCCGCGGCCGTCTCGGTCCCCGCGCCGCCCGCCTACGCCCCGGCCATAGCCGCGCGCCCCGACCCCGTCGCCGCGATCCCGTGGGGCATGCGGGTCGCCGCCGAGGCCGGCTGGCGGCTGCTCGTGCTCGCGGGCACGGTCTGGGTGTTGATGAAGGTGATCAGCTCCGTGCAGCTGGTCGTCCTCGCCTTCGTCGCCGCGCTCCTCATCACCGCCCTGCTCCAGCCCACCGTCGCCCGGCTGCGCAGGATGGGGCTGCCGCGCGGGGTCGCCACGGCCATCACCGCCGTCTCCGGGTTCGTGATCATGGGCCTGGTCGGCTGGTTCGTGGTCTGGCAGGTCATGGACAACATCGACACCCTCTCGGACCGGGTCCGCGACGGCATCGAGGAGCTCAAGCGCTGGCTGCTCGACAGCCCGTTCCATGTGACCGAGAAGCAGATCAACGACATCGCCAAGAACCTCAGCGACACGATCAGCTCGAACACGGAGCAGATCACCTCCGCCGGGCTCCAGGGCGTGACGGTCATCATCGAGGCGATCACCGGGATACTGCTCGCGATGTTCTCGACCCTCTTCCTCCTCTACGACGGGAAGAAGGTCTGGCAGTGGACGCTCAAGCTGGTGCCCGCCCAGGCACGGCCCGGTCTCGCCGGCGCGGGGCCCCGGGCCTGGCGGACGCTGACCGCCTATGTGCGCGGCACGGTGATCGTCGCCCTGATCGACGCGGTCTTCATCGGCCTCGGCCTGTACTTCCTCGACGTGCCGATGGCCGTGCCGCTCGCCGTGTTCATCTTCCTGTTCGCCTTCATCCCGCTGGTCGGTGCCGTCATCTCCGGCGCCCTGGCGGTCGTGGTCGCCCTGGTCACCAACGGGGTGTTCACCGCCCTGATGGCCCTGGCCGTGGTCCTGGCCGTCCAGCAGATCGAAGGCCATGTGCTGCAGCCGTTCATCCTGGGCCGCGCGGTACGGGTCCACCCGCTCGCCGTCGTCCTCGCGGTCGCGGCCGGCGGCCTGACCGCCGGCATCGGCGGCGCGGTGGTCGCGGTCCCGCTGGTCGCCGTCACCAACACCGTGGTCGGCTACCTCCGCGCGTACAGCCACAATCAGGCCCTGCTCTCCACGCCGGAACCGCGCGGCGCCACCGCGTGGGCGGTGGCGCCGACCCGCGCGCCCGGCGCCAAGGACGAGAAGTGACGGAAGGGCCCCGGGGCATGACGCCCCGGGGCCCTTCGCACATCCTCGTACGCCTTACTCGGCGAGGAGCGCCTCCGCGTCCAGCGTGACGCCGACCGCCTGGATCACCGAGGCGATCTTGACGGCCTCCTGGATCGTCTCGCGGTCGACACCGGCCTTGCGCAGGACCTGCTCGTGCGAGTCCAGGCACTGGCCGCAGCCGTTGATCGCCGAGACGGCCAGCGACCACAGCTCGAAGTCGACCTTCTCGACACCCGGGTTGCCGATGACGTTCATCCGCAGACCCGCGCGCATCGTCCCGTACTCGGGGTCCGACAGCAGGTGCCGGGTCCGGTAGAAGACGTTGTTCATCGCCATGATCGCGGCGGCGGACTTGGCCGCCGTGTACGCCTCGGGCTTGAGGTTGGCCTTGGCCTCCGGCTCCAGCTCCGCCAGGACCTTCGGCGAGCGCGAGGCGATCGCGCAGGCGAGGACCGTGCCCCAGAGCTGCTGCTGCGGGAGCTCGCTGTTGCCGATGACCGAACCGAGGTTCAGCTTCAGGTCCTTGGCGAAGTCCGGGATGGCGGACTTGAGTTCGTCGAGAGCCATGTCAGATCACTCGCCCGACAGGAGCGCGGCCGCGTCGAGGGTGTTCTCGCCCTTGTTCCAGTTGCACGGGCACAGCTCGTCGGTCTGCAGGGCGTCGAGGACCCGCAGGACCTCCTTGGGGTTACGGCCCACGGAGCCGGCGGTCACCATGGTGAACTGGATCTCGTTGTTCGGGTCCACGATGAAGACGGCGCGCTGGGCGAAGCCGTCCTCGCCCTCGACGCCGCAGTCGCGCATGAGCTCGTGCTTGGAGTCGGCGAGCATCGGGAAGGGCAGGTCACGCAGGTCGGCGTGGTCCTTGCGCCAGGCGTGGTGGACGAACTCGGAGTCGCCGGAGACGCCGAGGATCTGGGCGTCGCGGTCCGCGAACTCGTCGTTCAGCTTGCCGAAGGCGGCGATCTCGGTCGGGCAGACGAAGGTGAAGTCCTTGGGCCAGAAGAACACCACACGCCACTTGCCCTCGTAGGACTTGTGGTCGATCTGCTCGAACTCCTTGCCGCTCTCCAGCGACACGCAGGCGGTCAGGTCGTAGGTGGGGAACTGGTCACCGACAGTGAGCACGCGCTCTCCTTGCAGGTCGGAAGGTCCCTTTTGAGGCTTCCATGAGGGGTTGGACGGGTCTCATCCTGGCACGGAGTGCATTGATCAGTGAAATAGCTAGACTCGGTCGCGTTGATCGAAGGTGGTTATCAGTGGTTTCGGTGCGGCGTGTGAAGCAGCCCAGCTTGTCCCAGCTCAGAGCGTTCGCGGCGGTCGCGGAGCATCTGCACTTCCGGGATGCGGCGGCGGCCATAGGGATGAGCCAGCCGGCGCTCTCGGGCGCGGTCTCGGCTCTCGAAGAGGCACTGGGTGTCCAACTCCTTGAGCGTACGACGCGGAAGGTGCTGCTCTCGCCCGCCGGTGAGCGGCTCGCGGCGCGCGCCCGGGCCGTCCTGGACGCCGTGGCCGAGCTGATGGAGGAGGCCGAGGCGGCGCAGGCCCCGTTCACCGGCGTGCTGCGGCTCGGAGTGATCCCGACCGTCGCCCCGTACCTGCTGCCCACCGTCCTGAGCCTGGTCCACGAGCGTTACCCGGAGCTCGACCTCCAGGTCCACGAGGAGCAGACCTCCTCGCTCCTGGAGGGGCTCGCGGCCGGGCGGCTCGACCTGCTGCTGCTCGCCGTTCCGCTCGGGGTGCCCGGAGTGAGCGAACTCCCGCTCTTCGACGAGGACTTCGTGCTCGTCACCCCGCAGGGCCATCCGCTGGCCGGACGTGACGACATTCCGCGCGAGGCCCTCAAGGAACTCAACCTGCTGCTCCTCGACGAGGGGCACTGCCTGCGCGACCAGGCCCTCGACATCTGCCGCGAGGCCGGGCGCACCGACGGAGCGCCCGTCACCACGACCGCGGCCGGCCTGTCCACGCTCGTACAGCTGGTGGCGGGCGGGCTCGGGGTGACCCTGCTGCCGCGCACGGCCGTGAAGGTCGAGACCGCGTACAACGCGGCCCTGTTCACCGGCCGCTTCACCGATCCCGCGCCCACCCGGCAGGTCGCCCTCGCGATGCGCACCGGCGCGGCCCGCCAGGCCGAGTTCGAGGAGCTGGCCGAGGCTCTGCGCGGCGCGATGGAGTCCCTGCCGGTACGGGTGGTGGGCTCCGGCTGACCTCGCGGCCGGAGCCCCTGCCGTACTACTCCGTCCTGAGGCCGTCCGCGCGGGTCAGGCGCCACAGCGGAGGCAGGGACAGCAGCGTCACGGCCGCGACCATCGCCGCTCCGACGCCGGTCACCGGCAGGAAGACCCACCAGTCCACGACCTGCTTGTCGATCATCTTCAGGAGCACCACGCCGAGCCCGAGTCCGCCCGCGACGGCGAGCGCCAGACCGAGGCCGATCGGGACCGCCGTCTGCCACAGGACCGACAGGCAGAGGGTGGTGCGCCGGGTGCCGAAGGCGACGAGAGAGGACAGCAGTCGCTTGCGGTCCCGCAGCTGCTCCAGCGTGGTGACCAGGAGCGAGGCCGCGACCAGCAGCATCGTCGCGGTGGCGCCGGCCAGGATGCCGGTGCGGACGCTGCTGTACTGCGCGTCCCGTTCGGTGTTCTGCAGGGTGCGGACCCAGGCCAGGGGGTCGATCGACGCGGCCGTGTTCCGTACGTGCTCGACGGCGTCCGGCACCGACGCGTCGACGCGCACCATCGCGGTCGCCTCCGGGTCGTCCAGCTGGGCGACATCGATCGCCGAGGGGGTGGCGAAGATCCCGAACTGGTAGTTGCCGACCGGGTCCGGGCGGGTGTCGACCGTGCGGGCCGACTCCGGGATCCGCCACGTCGGCACGGGCCCGCGCCGGTGCTCCTGCGGGTCCCGCAGGGCGACCACGGCGCCCGGCTGCGCGGTCCGACGGACCCAGTCGTCGGGCGCGCCGCCCTCCCGGCCGTGGGCGAGGGCCACGAAGACATCGCCGTCCTTGCAGGAAGGCAGGTGCGCCAGCTCCTTGAGGGAGGGGCAGTCGCCGACGACGAGCGAGGTGATCGGGCCGAACTCCTCGTCCTTCTTCAGCGGACCGGGCCGCCACGCGTGCGACTCGATCGTGCCGATGACGCCGGTGACGCCCGGGGTCTTCGAGAACCTCTCGATCATCTCGCGGGCCTCGCCGCCGTCCTTGGCGTCGATCGTCGACTGCAGCTGCGCCCGCGCGCTGTCCATGCCCGTCGGGTTCATGAAGTCGTTCTGCATCGCGTGGAACATCATCTGGAGCGCGATCGCCCCGGCCGCCGCGACGACGATGCCGCTGACCGCCCTGGCCGCCGTACCGCTGCTCACCTGCAGTCGGCGGGTCGCCAGGTGCCAGGCGACCGGCCCGCCGCGGAGCCGTTTCACGCAGGCCTCCACCAGCCAGGGCAGGAGCGTGGTGAGACCGACGAGGGCGAGGGTCGAACCGGCGGCGACACCGGTGGTGTTGATCGCGGTGTCCCGCAGGTCGACGTCGTCGGCCATCGGCGCCAGCAGCGCGGCCCCGGCCGCGACGAGCAGCAGCCGCCACCAGAGCCTGCGGGGGCGGGGCGTGGAGGTCCGTACGACACCCAGCGGTTCGATCGCGACCCCGCGCAGCGCGAAGAGGGTCACGACGATCGCCGAGACCGGCACGACGGTCAGGACGAGCGCGGCGAGCGGCGCCAGTGGCACCACGTCGGAGGGAAAGGCGTTGACGTCCCACACCTGGAACAGCCCGACGAGCCGGCGGCCGGCGGCGAAGAAGACCGCGCCGAGCCCGAGCCCGAGGAGCGCGCTCGCCAGGGATTCACCGGCCGCGATCCGCCGCACCATGGCCACGTCGGCGCCGACCAGGCGCAGCGCGGCGAGCCGCCGGTCGCGCTGCTCGCCGCCGAAGCGGACGGCGGTCGCGATGAAGACGAGGACCGGCAGGAGCAGGACGACGCAGGCGATGACGACGAGCAGGAGCAGGAAGGCGTTCAGCGGTTCCTCGGGCACCGACCAGCCGTACGAGCGGCCCCGGCCGTCGTAGTTGTCGGTGGCGAGGGTGTCGCTGCCGGCGACGTACCGCAGCTCGGCCGGGCCGATGAGTCCGGGCTCTTCGATGGTGCCGGTGATCCGGTAGGGCAGCCGCTCCTTGAGCAGGGCGCCCGCCGGGGTGCCGAGGAGTTCGCCGAGCGCGGGGGAGACCCACATCTCGCCGGGACCGGGGATCTTCGCGAGCCCCGGCGGGGTGGGAGCGTCCGGGCCCTCGGGGCGCAGGACGAGCCCGGTGACGGACGCGCCGTGGTAGACGGTCGCCGGGGTGGCGTAGAGGAAGGAGTCCTTCGTGGGGCTCGGGTTCTCGCCGCTCGCGTCGACGCTGCGCTGCGACTCGCGGACCTCGCGGGCGAACGACATGTGCGGGACGGAGGAGGCGAGGAGCAGCAAGGCCACGCCGAGGCCGATGCCGACGGCCGTCAGGGCCGTACGGATCCAGCCGCGCCGGCCTCCGGTGACCGCGAACCGGGCGCCGAGCGCGAGATCGCGGGACCAGGTACGGAGCTTCATGCCGCCCACTCCGCGTCGCGCACCGCGCCGTCACGGACGACGATCTCGCGGTCCGAGTAGGCGGCCACCCGGGCCTCGTGGGTGACGAGGACGACGGCGGCGCCGGTGTCCCGGGCCGCGTCGGTGAGCAGCTGCATCACGCGCTCGCCGTTGAGGGAGTCGAGGGCGCCGGTCGGTTCGTCGGCGAAGAGCACGCGCGGGGCGGTGACCAGCGAGCGGGCGACGGCGACCCGCTGGCCCTGGCCGCCGGATATCTCGCCGGGCCGCTTGCCGGCGACGTCGCCGACCTCCAGGCGGTCCAGCCACTCCCGGGCGCGGGCCTCGGCGGGCTTGCGCCGTTCGCCGTTCAGGCGCAGCGGAAGGGCGACGTTCTCGGCGCAGGTCAGTTCGGGCACGAGCTGGCCGAACTGGAAGACGAAGCCGAAGTCGGTGCGGCGCAGGGTGCTGCGTTCGCTGTCGGAGAGGGCGGTGAGTTCGCGGCCGTCGTAGGTGATGGTGCCGGTGTCGGGGCGGACGATCCCGGCGAGGCAGTGCAGGAGCGTGGACTTGCCCGAGCCCGAGGGGCCCATGACGGCGACGACCTCGCCGGCCCGGATGGCGAACTCGGCGCCCAGGAGCGCGGGGGTCGGGCCGTACGCCTTGTTCAGGCCGCTCGCCTTCAGCAGCGGGGTGGCGGTCATCGGCGGAGCTCCTCGGCGAGCCGGTCGAGCCGGGCGGCGGTCAGCTCCAGCCAGCGCAGGTCGGCTTCGAGGTGGAACAGGGCGTGGTCGCAGATCAGCTGGTCGGCGAGGTCGCCGTCCTTCTTGCGCCGGGTCAGCTCGCGCATCAGCCGCAGGTGCTCGGCCCGCTGCGCGTCGAGGACCTCGGCGGCCGCGCGTCCGGTGAGCAGGGCGAGGACGACCTTGGTGTACAGCGTCGACTGGAGGTACGGCTCCGGCTTCTCGGGCCGGGCGATCCACTGGTCGACATCGGTGACACCGGCCTCGGTGATGGCGTACCGCTTCCGCTCGGGGCCGCCGCCGGCCTCGATGCCGTCGACCACCACGAGGCCGTTCTTCAGCAGCCGGGACATGGTCGAGTAGACCTGTCCGTAGTGCAGGGGGCGGTCGTGGCCGAACTTCTCGTCGAAGGCGCGCTTGAGGTCGTAGCCGTGGCGCGGACCGGACTCCAGGAGTCCGAGGAGGGTGTGTCCGATTGACATGCCGCCACTCTACACGGGGTGTATACGCGCTATGTATAGCCTCCGAAGTCGCCCCGAAGGGGTGATGTGACCGGCGTCGCACAACCATCGGGGCTCCGTGAGCGTCGGTTCCACCGGGATGGGTGCTGATTGTCACGTCCGGAAAGACCGGATCGATCGCCCTTTGTCAGCATCGGCGGTGTTAGCTTGCTGAGCTGATTCGGAGCGGACACGCCCGACACCACGACGAGCGGAGCGACGGAGAACATGGGCCGAGCGGACAAGGGCCAGGGGAAGAAGGGCGGGCGGATACGCCGCCTCTTCACCTGGAAGAAACTCCTGGGCACGTTCTTCGTCGTCTGCCTGCTCGTGATGGGCGCCTTCTACGCGGTCTACCTGATGGTCCCGGTGCCGCAGGCCAACGCCCAGGCGACCATGCAGAGCAACGTCTACAAGTACGCGAACGGCAAGATCCTCGCCCGCACCGGCGAGATCAACCGCGAGATCGTGGGCCTGGAGAAGATCCCGCTCGAGGTCCAGCACGCCTTCGTCGCCGCCGAGAACAAGACCTTCTACAAGGACAACGGCGTCGACATCAAGGGCACCGTCCGCGCCGCCTGGAACACCGCCACCGGCAAGGGCAAGCAGGGCGGCTCCACTATCACCCAGCAGTACGTCAAGAACTACTTCCTGAGCCAGGACCAGACGGCCACCCGCAAGCTCAAGGAAATGGTGATCGCGCTCAAGGTCGACCAGCAGATGAAGAAGCCCGAGATCCTCGCCGGGTACATCAACACCAGCTACTACGGCCGCAGCGCGTACGGCATCCAGGCCGCCGCCCAGTCGTACTACGGCGTCGACGCCGGCAAGCTGAACGTCGCCCAGGGCGCCTACCTCGCCTCCCTGCTCCAGGCCCCCAACCAGTACGACTGGACCGCCGCCTCCCCGACCGGCCGCAAGCTGGTCGAGGACCGCTGGAACTACACCCTCGACAACATGGTCGAGGAGGGCTGGCTCGACGCGACCAAGCGCGCCGGTCTGAAGTTCCCCGCCCCGCAGAAGGCCAAGCCCGCCCCCGGCATGGAGGGCCAGCGCGGCTACCTCGTGGAGGCCGCCAACCAGGAGCTGGTGCGGCAGGGCATCCCCGAGGAGGACATCAAGGCCGGCGGCTGGACGATCACCCTCAACATCGACGAGCAGAAGCAGAAGGACCTGGTCAAGGCGGTCGAGCGGCAGCTGGAGGAGAAGCTCGACCGCAAGGGCGACAAGAAGGACGCCACCGTCCAGGCCGGCGCCACCTCCGTCGACCCGAAGACCGGCAAGGTCGTCGCGATGTACGGCGGCATCGGCGCCACCGAGCACTGGACGTCGAACGCCACCCGCCGCGACTACCAGCCCGCCTCGACCTTCAAGCCGATCGTCCTCGCCTCCGCCCTCGACAACGGGGCCGACACCCAGGACGGCCGGAAGATCGGCCTCGGCACGATCTACGACGGCACCAGCAAGCGCAAGGTCGTCGGCAGCAGCGTCCCGTTCAACCCGGAGAACGAGGACAACCGGAGCTACGGCCCGGTCACCGTCCAGAAGGCCACCAACAGCTCGATCAACTCCGTCTACGCGCAGATGATCGTGGACGTCGGCCCCGGCAACACCAAGAAGACCGCCCTCGACCTCGGCATGAAGGACGGCGCCGACTTCGGCGAGACCCCCGCGATGTCGCTCGGCACCATGGGCGCCTCCACCTGGGACATGGCGGGCGTCTACGCCACGCTCGACAACCACGGCGTCAAGGTCACCCCGACCATCGTGAAGTCCGCCGAGCACAAGGACCGCAAAGCCGACCCGGTGAAGTCGATCGGCAGCCAGGTCATCAGCCGCGAGGCCGCCGACACCGTCACCAAGGCGATGCAGGGCGTCGTCCGCAGCGGATCCGGCTTCCGGGCCGCCGGCGACTACCAGGCGGCCGGCAAGACCGGCACCTCGGAGAACAACCGCTCCGCCTGGTTCGTCGGCTACACCCCCGAACTGGTCACCGCCGTCGGCCTCTTCGGCGAGGACACCAAGGGCAACCAGGTCACCCTCACCGACACGATCAACCCGGGCCGCGCCAACGGCGGCCGGACCCCGGCCCAGATCTGGGGCGACTACACCACCGCCGCACTCGGCGGCGGCTCCGACGCCCGCTTCGACCTGGAGACAGACGGCAGCTCCGGGGACGTCGAGCCGGACCCGACCTCGACGCCGACCGGCTCCACGCCGACGTCCACCCCGCCGCCCACCACCGGCACCACGGGCCCGACGCCCCCGCCGACCTCGACGGCGACCACGCCGCCGCAGCCGACGGACACCGTCACCGTGCCGCCGCCGCCCACGAAGACCACGGACCCGGTGCCGCCGACGATCGACCCGCCGGACCCCGGCGGCGAGGACAGCGGCGACGCCGGCAACGTACGCCCGCCGCGGTGACGCGACCGGTGACATGACGAAGGCCGGACCCGAAAGGGTCCGGCCTTCGTCGTCATCGGCCTAGAGACGCGTGGCCAGTTCGAACCAGACGACCTTGCCGCCCGAGAGCCGCGTCGCGCCCCACCGGCGCGCCAGCCGGTTCACCAGGAAGAGCCCGCGCCCGCCCTCGTCCGTGTCCCGCGCCCGCCGCTGCCGGGGCAACTGAGGCGAGTCGTCGCCGACTTCGCAGCGCAGCACGTCGGTCTTCAGCAGCCGCAGGGTCACCGGCCGTTCCGCGTACCGCACGGCGTTCGTCACGACCTCGCTGATCAGCAGCTCGACCGAGTCCGAGAGCTCCTCCAGGTCCCAGCGGGCCAGCGCCCGCCGGGCCAGCCGCCGGGCCCGCCCCGGCGCCGCGTCCTCCGGTTCCAGGAACCAGTACGCCACGTCGCTGGGCGCGATCCCGTCGAAACGGGCCGCGAGCAGCGCGATGTCGTCGTCCCGGTCGCCCGGGCCGAGCATGTCCAGGACGTCGTCGCAGAGCGCCTCCAGGGGCGGTGAGTGGTCCGGGCCGGTCAGCTGGGCGGTCGCCGCGAGGCGCTCCCGCAGCTGCTCTATCCCGGTCCACACGTCCCGCAGCCGGGACTCGACCAGGCCGTCCGTGTACAGCAGCAGCGTGGCGCCCGCCGGGGCGTCCAGCTCGACCGCCTCGAAGTCGACCCCGCCCACGCCGATCGGCGCCCCCGGCGGGACCCGCAGGACCTCGGCGCGGCCGCCGAGGTGGAGCAGTATCGGCGGCGGGTGGCCCGCGTTGGCGATCGTGATCCGGTGCGAGACCGGGTCGTACACCGCGTACATGCAGGTCGCCATGCGGTCCTGGCCGAGCCGTTGGGCCTGCTCGTCCAGGTGGTGCAGCACCTCCTGCGGCGGCAGGTCGAGCCCGGCCAGGGTCTGCGCGGTGGTCCGCAGCTGGCCCATGATCGCGGCGGAGGTCATGGAGTGGCCCATGACGTCGCCGACGACCAGCGCCACGCGGCTGCCGGGCAGCGGGATCGCGTCGTACCAGTCGCCGCCGACCCGGGCCGTCTCGGCGGCCGGGAGGTAGCGGGAGGCGAGCCGGACGCCGGTCGGCTGCGGCAGCGAGTCCGGCAGCATCGTGCGCTGGAGCTCGTCGGCGATGTACGCCTCACGGCCGTACAGCACGGCCTTGTCGATGCCGAGGGCGGTGTGCGTGGCGAGCTGGGCCGCGACGAGCAGGTCGTTCGGCTCGAAGCCGGGCCGCTCGGGGCGGCGCAGGAAGACGGCGGCGCCGATGACCCGGCGCCGCCCCCGCAGCGGGGCCAGTATCGCCCGCTGGCCGCGGGGCAGGGTGTGCTCGGCGCCGAGCAGCTCGGGCAGCGCGGCGCGGGCGGCGGCGGAGTCGCCGAAGACCGGCCGGACACCGCGCAATACCTCGGCGAGGGCCCCGCCGGAACGCACCTCGCAGAGTTCGGCCGCGGGGGTCGGGTCCGGGTCGGGGACGAGCGTCAGCTCCTCGCCCTCCACGTCCGTTAAGCGCAGCCGGTCGGTGCGGCGCAGCCGCAGCACGAAGGGCGCGATGGGGCGTTCGTCGCCGACCGGGAGGGGGTCGCGGAGGTAGACCAGGATCGCGTCGGAGAACGTCGGCACGGTCGCCCGGCAGAGGCCGAGCACGATCTCGTCGAGGTCTATCCCGCGGGCGATCCGCCGGGTCGCGGCGCCGACGAACCGCAGCCGGTCGCCCTCACGGCGGGCGGCGGCGACGTCCGGCACGACCGCGGCGGCCGGGGCGCCCGGGGGCGCGTTCACCGCCATCGCGGCCGCCGGCGCGCCCGGCTGGGTGGCCGCGCCCCCGCCGGCGGGTACCGGCGGCGTGCGCGAGGTCGCCTGCCCGGGGGTGGGACGGCCGGCGCCGTCGGGCGCGCCGGACTGGGCCGGCACCGGCGCCTCGGCCGCCTGCTGCCGGGGGCGGGTGCGCTCATGCGGCCGGGCAGCCAGCGGCTGCCGGCCTTCGTGGGAGGTGGGATGCTCCGTCACGCGTGGGATTCCGTCCGTCCGGGCCGGTGGTGCGATGCACTCGCTCTTCTCGCCGATGCCGCGCCTTCACGGGGGATAAACCCCTGGCGCGCGGTGGATGTGAATGCCCCGCGAGCAGCGGCTACGACAGGGGTCGGCACACCCGGGCAGACGTCCGGCACTGCTCTCCCCCTCAAGGATGACTTACGGTCAGGTCCTGCGCTGTGCTCTCTCGTTGACGCCTCGTCCGGTGGATCACCGCCGTGCGGAGGACGATCCTACGTTTGCACCCCGGGGGCGCATCAAGGGTCTCACGGAGCGGTGTGCGCCGGAGTGCGATCCCAGTCCGCAGGCAGCTCGGGCACGGTCCACGCCGGGTCGGGCCGCCAGTCCTCCCAGCCGTCGCGGAACGGCGCGCCCCAGGCCTGGATGATCTCTACGGCCGCCTCGCCCGCCGCCCGCACCCGCGCGGCCTGCGCCGCGTCCATCAGGCCGGCCCGCTGGGCCTGCGCGAACTCGTCCTCGTCCCGCCACAGCCAGCTGCGGTCGGGGTAGACGGAGATGTCGAGGAAGTGGTCCTCGGAGTCGACGCCGCCGGACCACCGGGTGCGCGGCTCCTCAAGGTTCACGTACCAGTTGTGGAAGTTCCAGCCGCGCTCCCAGAACAGCCAGACCGACCACGGGTCGCCGGGCCGGGCGAGCTTGAGGACGCCCGTGCCGGACCAGCGGGCGCGGACCGTGGTGCGCGGGGCGGTGTAGCGGGTGGCGAGCGGCTCCTGGTGGATGGGCGAGCCGTCGGCGAGCACCGGTTTCACGCACTCGGTGTCCGGTGCCATCCAGACGGCGAGCAGCTCGGGGGTGTCGCGCACGACCGTCACCGGCCGGCAGATGTGCACGTCGCCCGAGCCGTTGCCGCGGTAGCGCCAGAGGATGTGGTCCCCCGGCGCCCAGTGCTGAGAACTGCCCGATCCTGTCATGCGCAGATATTAGGGGGGCGCCTTCCCGGCCGCTGCGACCCAGGTCACGGATGAGTCATACGCAGCACGTCCAGCGCCTCGTCCAGCTGTTCGACCGTCAGGTCGCCCCGCTCGACGTATCCGCCGTCCAGGACGACCTGGCGGATCGTCTTGCGCTCCGCCAGCGACCGCTTGGCGACCTTCGCGGCCTCCTCGTAGCCGATGTACCTGTTCAGCGGGGTGACGACGGACGGCGAGGACTCGGCGTACTCCCGGGCCCGTTCGACGTTGGCGGTGATCCCGTCGATCGTGCGGTCGGCCAGCAGACGTGCGGCGTTGGCCAGGAGTCGTACGGATTCCAGCAGGTTCTTGGCCATGACCGGGAGCATCACGTTGAGCTCGAAGTTTCCCGCCGCGCCCGCCACCGCGACGGTGGTGTCGTTTCCGGTCACCTGCGCGGCGACCATCAGGACGGCCTCGGGAATGACCGGATTCACCTTGCCGGGCATGATCGAGGAGCCGGGCTGGAGGTCGGGGAGGTTGATCTCGGCGAGGCCGGTGCGCGGGCCGCTCGCCATCCAGCGCAGATCGTTGGAGATCTTCGTCAGACCGACGGCGATGGTCCTGAGCTGCCCGGACGCCTCCACCAGGCCGTCCCGGGCGCCCTGCGCCTCGAAGTGGTCACGGGCCTCGGTGAGCGGAAGCCCGGTCGTCGCGGCGAGTTCGGCGATGACGGCGGCGGAGAAGCCGGGTGGCGTGTTGATGCCGGTGCCCACCGCCGTACCGCCGAGGGGGAGTTCGGCGAGCCGGGGCAGGGAGGCCCGCAGCCGCTCGATCCCGTACCTGACCTGGGCCGCGTAGCCGCCGAACTCCTGGCCGAGGGTCACGGGGGTGGCGTCCATGAGGTGCGTGCGGCCGGACTTCACGACCTCCGCGAATTCGGCCGATTTCCGCTCCAGCGAGCCCGCCAGATGGTCGAGGGCGGGGATGAGGTCCTCGGTCACGGCGGCCGTGGCGGCGATGTGGATGGAGGACGGGAAGACGTCGTTGGAGGACTGCGAGGCGTTCACATGGTCGTTGGGGTGGACCTCGAGGCCCTCGGGGAGCCGTTCGCCGGCGAGCGTGGCGATGACCTCGTTGGTGTTCATGTTGGAGGAGGTGCCCGAGCCGGTCTGGAAGACGTCGACCGGGAAGTGCGCGTCCCAGCGGCCCTCGGCGACCTCGGCCGCGGCGGCCACGATGGCGTCCGCCCGGTCCTGGTCGATCACCCCGAGCGAGGCGTTGACCTGGGCGGCGGCCGCCTTGATCCGGGCCAGGGCCGCGATGTGCGCGCGCTCCAGACGCTGCCCCGAGACGGGGAAGTTCTCCACGGCCCGCTGGGTCTGGGCCCGCCACTTGGCGTGCGCGGGAACCCGCACCTCGCCCATCGAGTCGTGCTCGATCCGGTACTCGCCCGCCGCGTCGCCGGTGGGGTCGCTCGGGCCGTCGTTCCTGTCGTCGCTCATGACGTCAACCTCCATGCAAAGGTGAGCACTTGTCTTGTTCTGGCTATTCCCATTGCGCTTACCGGCCAGTAAAAACCGTGGGTAACCCCACTTCCAGGAGGCGCAATGAGGCGCACCAGGTACAGACTCCGTTGGGCGATCGCGGCCACGGCCGCGGCCGCCGCGGCCTTCGGAACCATGACGGCCGTCGCTCCCGCCGGCGCGGCCGAGGCCACCGCCCGTACCGTCACCGCTCCTTCCGTCCCGCTCCCGCCCGAGCTGGAGGCGATCCGGGCCGCCGAGGCCACCACGATCTACGGCAGCCCCGAGGAGCGTCCCCTCGCGCAGCGCAGGACCGGGCTGATCTCGCTCGGCGACAGCGAGATCTCCGGCGAGGGCGTCGGCACGTACGAGCCGCCCACCAACGGGCCGACCAACTGGTGCCACCGCTCGCCCGACGCCGCCATCCACCGCACCGGCATCGCCGCGGACCTCACGTTCAACGTGTCCTGTTCCGGCGGCTACACCGGCAACATCAGGATCGGCGGCTCGAAGCAGTACGCCGACGAACTCGTCCAGAGCGACAATCTGGCGATCAAGGCCCGCAACACCCGCATCAAGATGGTCGTGCTCGTCGCCGGAGCCAACGACGACCTCCAGTTCGGGCCCGTCATGACGGACTGCGTCACCCGGTACCTGACCCTCCAGGGCCCCTGCGAGCCGAAGTACGCCGCCGGCTGGCAGGCCCGCGTGGACGCCCTGGTCCCCAAGGTCGAGCAGACCGTCCGCGACCTGAAGACCGTGATGCGCGACGCCGGGTACGCCGACGGCGACTACAAGCTCGTCGTCATGGGCTACCCGAGCCCCATCGGCCCCGACTTCAAGGACAACCCGAACTTCCCCGGCAAGCTCGCCTGCGGCGGCCTCGGTTACGACTCCGACACCGTCTGGGGCCGCAACACCGCCGTCCCCGCCTTCGAGCGCGGCATGCGCAAGGCCGCCGCGACCACCGGGGCGACCTACCTCGACAACTCCCGCCTCTTCCACGGCCACGAGGTCTGCATGGAGGACGCCTGGGCCCGGGGCCTGTACATCGACCTCTCCAAGCCCGGCACCCCGGACGAGAACTCGGTCCGGCAGTCCTTCCACCCGAACGCGAGCGGCCACCGCGCCTTCGCGTCCTGCCTCACCCAGATCTACAACTCCGGCCTTCGTGAGGCGAGTTGCGCGGACGTCAACTCCAGCGGCACGCCGACCCTCTTCCCGTACGCCTGGGACGACGTCTACAAGCCGCTGAAGAACCAGGCGACCGGCAACTGCGTGGACGTGAACGCCTCCACCAGCGCCAACGGCACGGCGGTGCTCGGCTGGGACTGCCACGGCGGCCGCAACCAGGGCTGGTGGTTCGACTCCGCCCGCCAGACCCTCCACACGGAGCTGACCCAGGACCGCTGCCTGGACGTGCCGGGCGCCCGCTACCGGACGGGCGAGGCGCTGGTGCTCTGGAACTGCTCGGGTTCCGCGAACCAGAAGTTCGTCCGCGACGGGGCCACGATCCGGCCGTCGGCCGCGACCGGGCTCTGCCTGACGCAGGCGGCGGCGAAGCAGCCGCTGCGACTGCAGAACTGCGACGGCTCGGCGAACCAGCGGTTCGCCTGACCTGAACGCCGTGGCCCCCGTCCGGTGCGGGACGGGGGCCACGGTCATGATCTAGAGGGGCTTCAGGCTCGTGCGGGCCAGCTCGTACGCCGGAAGCATCTCGCGGTGCTCCTGGGAGTCGAGCCCGCCGAGATGGACGATCACCGTCCCCTTCGGGGCGGCGACGGCGAAGGCGCGCTCCTCCTTCGACTCCTCCATCAGCTCGTTGTAGACGGTGTAGGTGACCTCCACGACCGGCAGCGCGCCGGTGCTCGTCTCCTTGTAGGAGACCTTGGAGGTGTTCTTCTCCGCATTCACGAACCCTTCGAGCGCGGTACGGGCCGGGCCTTTGCCGGCCGTCCACACGCGCATGTAGCCGATGTTGCCGGCCGGCTTCGCGTCGATCTCGCAGACCATCGTCGCCGGCCCCTGCTTGCCGAGGGCGGCGAACACCTCGTCGTCCGTGGCCTTCACGGCCTTCGGCTTCCAGTCGGCGGCCAGACCGAAGGCGACCGGCAGTTCGCAGGCGCTCCCGGCGGCCCCGATCGACCCGGCCGCCGCCTTGGTCGCGGCGGCCGGGGCCTTCGCGGGCGGTACGACGCGGTCGGGCTTGGGCTCGGTGCCCAGGCAGCCGGTCAGTGTGCCGGCTGCCGTCAGCACGGCGAGGACGGGGAGCAGGACCCGTGTCGGACGTCTCATGCGCGCGAGAGTATCCCCCGGCCGTACGGCCGGACCGACCGGGAGGCGCTGGTCAGGAGAGCTTGCCGCCGTAGTCCGGCAGCTTGAAGGTCCGCTCGGCGTGGCCGCCGACGAGGTCGGTGGTGTTGTTGCCGATGTTGGCGATGATCGTGTAGCCCTTGGCCTCGATCTCCGCGCGCTTCTCCGTCTTGTACGCGCTGACCTCACCGAACAGGTCGGGCAGGGAGCGCACGTAGAGACCGTCGACGGGGTAGCCGGCCTGCTTCAGGTTCCAGTGCGTGAGCGAGTAGATGATGCCGGGCCGTGCGGTGACGAAGAAGACCGCCACACCGCGGTCGTGGGCGTCGTCGACCAGGTCGCGGACCTCGGCGATGGCCGGGGTCGGCAGCTCCCAGAAGGGGTGGAAGTCCGTCTCCAGCGAGGAGTTGTCGATGTCGAGGACGATCGCCTGCTTCTCGCGGCCGGCGTTGCCGGAGCGCTCCTCGATGTACGGGCGGGCCTGGGCGACGACGGCCGACACGTCACGGCGCCAGGTCGTGTAGTCGATGCCGTGGAGTGCGCTCGCGGAGGTCGAGTGGCTGTCCGGGTCGGCCGCGGAGGCGGCGGGCGCGGGTACGACGACGAGCAGGGTGGTCAGGGCGAACGTGGCCGTGGTTCCGGCGGCGGCGCGCCTGAGGAGAGGGGCGGAGGGCATGGGGGGCTCCCGAGTGGTCGACCGGCTCAGTGGTTGACATGCTCGCGGCCAATACTGACCAGTAGGCGACCGGAAAGCTACCGGTTGGTAGCGAGATTCTGAGCGGAGACCGACAACGCCCCCCGGTCCGGAGGGACCGAGGGGCGTCTGGACGTACGGGAGTCGCGGGCCGGGCGGGTCAGCCGAGGCCGGGGCCGCGCACCGGGATGTGGGTGAACGTCGGCTCCGGGGCCGGGTTCTGGAAGAAGTCGTTGCCCTTGTCGTCCACGACGATGAACGCGGGGAAGTCCTCGACCTCGATCTTCCAGACCGCCTCCATGCCGAGCTCCTCGTACTCGACGACCTCGACCTTCTTGATGCAGTCCTGCGCGAGGCGCGCCGCCGGGCCGCCGATGGAGCCCAGGTAGAAGCCGCCGTGGCTGCCGCACGCGTCCGTGACCTGCTTCGAGCGGTTGCCCTTGGCCAGCATGACCTTGGAGCCGCCCGCCGCCTGGAACTGCTCGACGTAGGAGTCCATCCGGCCGGCCGTCGTCGGGCCGAAGGAGCCGGAGGCGTAGCCCTCGGGGGTCTTCGCCGGGCCCGCGTAGTAGACCGGGTGGTCCTTCAGGTACTGCGGCATCTCCTCGCCCGCGTCGAGCCGCTCCTTGATCTTGGCGTGCGCGATGTCGCGCGCCACGACCAGCGGGCCGGTCAGCGAGAGCCTGGTCTTCACCGGGTACTTGGTGAGCTCGGCGAGGATCTCGTCCATCGGCTGGTTCAGGTCGATCTTCACGACGTCGGAGGACTCGTCGAGGTGCTCGTCCGTCGTCTCCGGCAGGAAGCGCGCCGGGTCGGTCTCCAGCTGCTCCAGGAAGACGCCCTCGGCGGTGATCTTCGCGACGGCCTGGCGGTCGGCCGAGCAGGAGACGGCGATCGCGACGGGCAGCGAGGCGCCGTGGCGGGGCAGGCGGACGACACGGACGTCGTGGCAGAAGTACTTCCCGCCGAACTGCGCGCCGATGCCGATCTTCTGCGTCAGCTCGAAGACCTTCTCCTCCAGCTCCTTGTCGCGGAAGCCGTGGCCGGTCTCGGCCGAGCCCTCGGTGGGCAGCTCGTCCAGGTAGTGCGCGGAGGCGTACTTCGCGGTCTTCAGCGCGAACTCGGCCGACGTGCCGCCGACGACGATTGCCAGGTGGTACGGCGGGCAGGCGGCCGTACCGAGCGAACGGATCTTCTCCTCCAGGAACTTCATCATGCTCGCCTCGTTGAGCACGGCCTTCGTCTCCTGGTAGAGGAAGGACTTGTTGGCCGAGCCGCCGCCCTTGGCCATGAAGAGGAACTTGTACGCGCCGCCGTCGGTCGCGTACAGCTCGATCTGCGCGGGCAGGTTCGAGCCGGTGTTCTTCTCCTCCCACATGGTGACCGGAGCCATCTGGGAGTAGCGCAGGTTGAGCTTGGTGTACGCGTCGTAGATGCCCTTGGACAGGGCCTCCTCGTCGAGGCCGGACGTCAGCACGTTCTGGCCGCGCTTGCCCATGACGATCGCGGTGCCGGTGTCCTGGCACATGGGCAGGACGCCCGCCGCCGCGATGTTCGCGTTCTTGAGGAGGTCGAGCGCGACGAACTTGTCGTTGCTCGACGCCTCCGGGTCGTCGATGATCCGGCGCAGCTGGGCGAGGTGTGCCGGGCGCAGGTAGTGCTGGATGTCGTGGATCGCCTCGGCGGCCAGGGTACGCAGCGCCTCCGGCTCGACCTTGAGGAACGTACGGCCGTCGGCCTCGAAGGTGGAGACACCTTCGGCGGTCACCAGGCGGTAGGGCGTGGTGTCCTCTCCCAGGGGGAGCAGATCGGAGTACGAAAACTCTGGCATGACGGCAGCCATTCCTCACTCGGCAGACGGCGGCGCCACCTCCATTGGCGACGCCTCCTCCAGCGTAGAGCGCGGTCGCCGCCCCGATCCTGTGAGGTAAGGCTCACTCGGGGCCGGGACCGCGCCGAAGTGGAGTGGAGGGGTCGGGTTCAGGCCAGGGGTGTGCGGTGGAGGGCGATCAGCAGGCGCCATGTGCGGTCGGCGATCTCCTCGGGGGCGGCGTCGATCAGGCCGTGCAGCCAGTCCGCGAGCAGCCCGGCGAAGGCCGCGGCCACCGCCGACGCGACGAGGGCGGGCTCGGGCGCCCCGGCCAGCTCGCGCTCGCGGGCGCTGTACGCGCGCAGCTCCTGGTGGAGCAGCTCGCCGAGCGGCCCGCCGCCGCCGGGCCTCAGCAGGCTCCGGTAGAGCGGCGCGTGCGGGGCGACCTCGGCGAAGAAGGCGGGCAGGGCGGGCGGTGGGGCGTCCGGGTCGGGCGTGCCGCGCCAGGCGTGCAGGGCCTCGACCGCGTCCCGTACGACGTCGGCGCAGGCGTCCACGGCGAGGGCCTGGAGGTCGGGGTAGTGCAGATAGAACGTGGCCCGGCCGATCCCGGCCCGGCGGACCAGCGCGGCGACACCGACCTCGTCGAGGGGGCGTTCCGCGCACTCCGCGAGCAGGGCGGCACGCAGCTTCGCGCGGGTCCGGGCCGCGCGCGGGTCGAGGGTCGGGCTGGTCACCCGGCCCACAGTACGGCGATGAGGGCGAGCGCCCCCGGCAGGGTCTGGGCGAGCAGGATCCGGCGGTTCGCGGTGAGTCCGCCGTACACCCCGGCGATCACCACGCAGGAGAGGAAGAAGATCTGGACCCGGTGGCCGGTGGGGTCGGCGGCGATCAGACCCCAGACCAGACCGGCGGCCAGGAAGCCGTTGTACAGCCCCTGGTTGGCGGCGAGCGGCGCGGTCGCGCGCGCCATCTCGGCGTCGAAGCCGGAGAGTTCGCGCCCGGGACGGCGCTCCCAGAGGAACATCTCCAGGACCAGGATGTAGGCGTGCAGGGCGGCGACCAGGCCGACGGCGACGTTCGCGAAAGTAGTGGACACCTGTCCAGAATACATGGACACCTGTCCAGGAGTCTTGCTGGAGTGGTGCGTCTCCGTCGCGCCCCCTAGTCGCGATCTATCGCGTTTCGCTAGGCTGGCTTCGTGGACCTCGAAAAGCAGCCTCAGAAGCCGGTCGCCCCCGCCGAGCCCGCCGCCGCTCCGGCCGTTCCGGCCGCCGCTCCGGGGGACTTGCTGCGCGCGTCGGACGCCGACCGGGACCGGATCGCGGACATCCTCAGGGACGCGCTGGCCGAGGGTCGGATCGACGCGGAGGAGCACTCCGAGCGGATCGACGCGGTCTACCGCGCCAAGACCGTGGGCGAGCTGGAGCCGATCGTCAGCGACCTGCCCGCCGGCAACCGCCGCGGCGCGGAGCCCGAGCCGGCGTACGCGTACGGCCCCGACGACGACTCCGGCCCCGCCGACAACTTGGTCGCCGTCTTCTCCAGCACCACCCGCAAGGGCCGTTGGCGCGTGGGCCGCAGGACCAACGCCTTCGCGCTCTTCGGCAACATCGAGATCGACCTCACCGAGGCGCTCTTCGCCCAGCGGCTGACCACCATCAACGCCACCTCGGTCTTCGGTAACGTGGAGGTCCGCGTCCCGGAGAACATCAGCCTGCGGGGCAACGGCACCGGGATCTTCGGCAACTTCGAGGTCGTGACGCTGGAGGCCGCCGACCCGCAGGCCCCGGTGGTCGTGATCAACGGCTACTCGGTCTTCGGCAACGTCGAGGCCAAGCCCAAGCGCGGCAAGTGGATCACGGACCTCCAGAACACCGTCCAGAACAAGATGCGCAAGCACCTCGGCCACTGAACCGGTCGTCGCTGAACCGGTTCACCGCCTCCGACGTGGGATGACGCGGTGACCGGATTCCGCCCCTGCGGCTCCGCTCTGCGGAGTCGGGCGGCACGCAGTGCATAGGCGCGCGCACAGCGGGTAGGGCTGCTCCATCGTCTCTCGCTCGCGAAGCCGTCGTCAGGAGTAGACCGTGCTGCAACTGCCGCATCAGCCCCTCCAGGTCGCCGCCGTCCCGCCCCAGCGTGCCCCCGCTCGGGAGGACGAGGCCGGTCCCTGGCACACGGAGGCGGTGTGCCGTCGGGACGAAGCCGGACTGTTCTTCGCCCCCTCCAAGGAGCCGACCGCCTCGCGACTGGCGCGCGAGGAGGCCGCCAAGCGGGTCTGTGCCCGCTGCCCCGTGATGGTCGAGTGCCGGGAGCACGCGCTGCTCCAGCCCGAGCCGTACGGCGTGTGGGGCGGGCTCACCGCCGCCGAGCGCCGCGTCGTGCTCGCCCGGCGCCGCCGGCGCGAGGTGGAGCTCAAGAAGGCCGCCGCGGCGGACCGGATCGCCGCGGCCGGCTGACGGCCCGAGCGGCTCGCGACGTCGTTCGTACGGCACGCGAAAGGGGCGCCCCCACCGCACAGGGGGCGCCCCTTTCCGTACAACCGCTGGACCGCCGTGACGTTACTTCGCCCGATGGCCGGCCATGACTTCGCCCGCTGCTTCGCGCGTTACTTCGCGCGGTCGAAGTCGATCTTGCTGTAGGCGCGCAGCTTCGCCAGTCGGTGCGTGGAGTCGATCTGCCGGATCGTGCCGGACTTCGAGCGCATCACCAGCGACGAGGTGGTCGCGGTCTCCGAGCGGTAGCGGACGCCGCGCAGCAGCTCGCCGTCCGTGATGCCGGTGGCGACGAAGAACACGTTCTCGCCGCTGACCAGGTCGTTCGTGGAGAGCACACGGTCCAGGTCGTGACCCGCGTCGATCGCCTTCTGGCGCTCGGCGTCGTCCTTCGGCCACAGCTTGCCCTGGATGACACCGCCGAGGCACTTGATGGCGCAGGCCGAGATGATGCCCTCGGGCGTACCGCCGATGCCGAGGAGCAGGTCCACGCCGGTGCCCTCGCGGACGGCCATGATCGAACCGGCGACGTCGCCGTCGGTGATGAACTTGATGCGGGCGCCGGTCTCGCGGATCTCCTTGACGACGCCCTCGTGGCGGGGGCGGTCCAGGATGACGACCGTGACGTCCTCGGGGGACATGTTCTTGGCCTTGGCGACCCGGCGGATGTTGACCGAGACGGGCGCGTTGATGTCGACGAAGTCGGCGGCCTCGGGGCCGGTGACCAGCTTGTCCATGTAGAAGACCGCGGACGGGTCGAACATGGTGCCGCGGTCGGCGGCGGCGAGGACGGCGATCGCGTTGGGCATGCCCTTGGCGTTGAGCGTGGTGCCGTCGATCGGGTCGACGGCGATGTCGACCTCGGCGCCGGTTCCGTCGCCGACCCGCTCCCCGTTGAAGAGCATGGGCGCTTCGTCCTTCTCGCCCTCGCCGATGACGACGACGCCGTTCATGGAGACGGTCGAGATCAGCGTCCGCATCGCGTTGACCGCGGCGCCGTCCGCGCCGATCTTGTCACCGCGCCCGACCCAGCGACCGGCGGCCATGGCGGCGGCCTCGGTCACCCGGACCAGCTCAAGGGCGAGGTTGCGGTCGGGGGCCTCGGGGGAGACCTCGAGCTCGGACGGCAGGGAATGCTCGGTCATCGGAGCGCACCTTTCTGTACGGCGACGGCCGGAATAAAGAGGGTGCTGCGACTCTATCGGTACGTCGACAAATTGAGCAGAGGGGCCCACGTATGAGCACAACACCATGATGCGACCATGGGGGGCGTGGCAGGTATGCGAGGCAGGCAGACGGTACGCGGGATGTTCCAGTCGCTCGGGGTGATCTTGATCGCCGCGGGCGTGATGTATCTCTTCATCCCGCACGACGAGAACGCCGACCCGGTGAAGGCCAAGGACTACCGGGTCGAGCTGGTGACGGCACAGCGGGCGGCGCCCTACGCGGTGCTGGCCCCCGAGGGGCTCGGGGAGGGCTGGAAGGCGACCGTCGTCTCGTACAAGCGCGAGCAGAACGACGCCTGGCAGCTGGGCTTCCTCGACCCGGACACCCAGTACGTGGCGATCCACCAGTCGACGGCGGAGCCGGAGAAGTTCGTCCCGAAGGTCACGCAGCAGGCCAAGGACTCCGGGAAGACCCAGACGGTCGCCGGTCAGGTCTGGCAGCGCTGGGAGGGGCCGAAGTACGACGCTCTGGTGCGCACGGACGGCGGCGCCACGACGGTCGTGACGGGGACGGCCTCCTTCGAGCGGCTGGCCGAGATGGCGGGCGCGCTGCAGTCGAAGAAGGCGTAGGCGGGCGTACGTACGGGAAAGCCCCCGGACCTGTGGGTCCGGGGGCTTTCGCGTGCGCGACGGGGGTCGGTCAGACGGTGGTGACGACCTCGTCGTAGGCCAGGCGCGGGGAGCGCGGGAACCAGGCGTCCTCGCCCGGCTTGCCGATGTTGACGACCATCAGCGGGGTGTGGTCGTCGTCCAGGAACTCCTTCTGGAGGCCGGCGAAGTCGAGACCGGTCATCGGGCCGGCGGCCAGGCCGGCGGCGCGGACACCGACGATGAAGTACGCGGCCTGGAGGGCGGCGTTCAGCAGGGCCGAACCCTCACGGGCCGGGCGCTCGGCGAAGAACATGTCCTTGGCCTGCGGGAAGTGCGGCAGCAGGTTCGGGAGCTCCTCGTGGAACTCGTTGTCGGCGGAGAGGATCGCGACCAGCGGGGCGGTGCGGGTCTTCGCCTGGTTGCCCTCGGCCATGTGCTTCACCAGGCGCTCGCGGGCCTCGGGGGAGCGGACCAGCGTGATGCGCAGCGGGGTCTGGTTGAAGGCGGTCGGCCCGTACTTGACGAGGTCGTAGATCGCCTGGACCTGCTCGTCGGTCACCGGCTCGTCGGTGAACGTGTTGGCGGTGCGGGCCTCACGGAAGAGGAGGTCCTGGGCGGTGGGGTCAAGAGCGAGGGACATGCTGCTTACCTTCCGGACTGCAGGGAGTTTCAAGCGATGCCCTCACCGTACGACGGTGTTTGGTGAACTTTCAACTAATCCAACCGGATAGTGATCCGGTTCACACCGTCATCGTACGGGATCCGATGCGGGACGCGGAACGAGGCCGACCCGGGCCCGTACGAGGCCGACGCGGGGCCGGTACGAACCAGGCGCGGGGACCGGTACGAAGCCGGGCGTCGGGCCGGTGCGGGTCGCCCGGTGCCGCTACTCGGCGTCGGCCTCGGACCGGTCGCCGTCGTCCTCCGGGGCGGCCAGCGCGGCGTCGAGACGGGCCCGTGCGCCTTCCAGCCAACGCCGGCACACCTTCGCCAATTCCTCCCCGCGCTCCCAGAGCGCGAGCGACTCCTCCAGGGTCGTTCCGCCCGTCTCCAGACGCCGAACGACCTCGATCAGCTCGTCGCGTGCCTGCTCGTACCCGAGCGCCTCTTCCGTGGTGGCTGCCATGGGAACCACCCTATGCGTCGGGTCCGACAACGCGCCGCACCGTGAACTCGCCCGCCGAGACCCGGGCCCGCAGCTCCTCGTCCACCGCGACCTCCTCCGGGGACCGCACGACCGCCCCGTCCGCCCGCTGGAGCACGGCGTACCCCCGCTCCATCGTCGCGGCGGGCGACAGCGCCCGGACCCGGGCGCGGGTGTGGGACAGCTCGGAGTCGGCCCGGTCGAGCAGGTGCCCGAGGGTCCGGCGGCTGCGGGCGAGCAGCGCGTCGAGCTCGTCCTCGCGCTGCTCGATCATGCGCTGCGGGTGCTCCATGACCGGCCGCGCCAGCGCGTGCGCGAGCCCGCGCTCCTCCCGGTCGAGCAGCCCCTGCACCGTCCGCAACGCCCGGTCGCGCAGCGCCTGCACCCGGTCCAGCTCCTCGCCGACGTCCGGTACGACCTTCTTGGCGGCGTCGGTCGGGGTGGAGGCGCGCAGGTCGGCGACGAGGTCGAGCAGCGGCGAGTCCGGCTCGTGGCCGATCGCGGAGACCACCGGCGTACGGCAGTCGGCCACGGCCCGGATCAGCTGCTCGTCCGAGAACGGCAGCAGGTCCTCGACGCTGCCGCCGCCCCGGGCCACGATGATCACGTCCACGTCCCCGTGCGCGTCGAGCTCCTTCACGGCCTGGACGACCTGGGGCACGGCCTTCACCCCCTGCACGGCCACGTTGCGCACCTCGAAGCGGACGGCGGGCCAGCGGCGCCGGGCGTTCTCCAGGACGTCCCGCTCGGCGGCGGAGGCGCGCCCGCAGACGAGGCCGACGAGCTGGGGGAGGAAGGGCAGCGGCTTCTTGCGGTCGAGCGCGAAGAGCCCCTCGGCGCCGAGGCTCCGCTTGAGCTGCTCCAGGCGGGCCAGCAGCTCCCCGATCCCGACCGGCTTGATCTCCACGGCCCGCAGCGACAGCTGCCCGCGCGGGGCGTACCACTCGGGCTTGGCGTGCACGACGACGCGGGCGCCCTCGGAGACGACGTCGGCGACGGCGTCGAACACCTGGCGGTAGCAGGTGACGCCGATGGAGATGTCGTACGAGGGATCCCGCAGCGTCAGGAACACGACCCCGGCGCCGGGCCGCCGCGACAACTGCGTGATCTGCCCCTCGACCCAGATGGCACCGAGCCGGTCGATCCACCCCCCGATGAGCCGGGAGACCTCTCCGACGGGCAGCGGCGCTTCGGCGGACGTAGTGAGACCCATGCGGCGAGCGTAGCGGCGGGCACGGACACCCCGGTCATTCCGAGCGCGTCGCTCCCTGGACCGCGAGGACCACCAGGCCCACACCCAGCCAGACCACGCCCACCACCTGAGCCGACACCGCCGCCTCGGCGATCACCGCGACCAGGATGGCCGCGCCGACCACGGGCATGACCACGTGCCGCAGCCAGTGCGGCGGCCCTTCCATCCGCCGCACCACGAACCACCCCACCACGCTCGCGTGCAGCAGCGTGAACGCCGTCAGGGCCCCGACGTCGACGACCGAGACGAGATGGTCGAGGCCGTCGTCCCGCTGGGCCGCCCACACCGCCGCCACCATCGTCACCGCCGCCGCGAGCAGCAGCGCCACCCGTGGCACCCCCGAGTCCGTACGGGCGAGCAGGTGCGGCAGCCGCCGCTCGCGCCCCATCGCGAAGAGCAGCCGGCCCGCCGCCGCCTGCCCCGCGAGCGCGGCGAAGGCGGCCCCGATCGCCTTCGACACCGCCACCAGGTCGTGCAGCCAGGTCCCCACCGACACGTCCACCGCGTCGTAGAACGCCGACCCCTGCTTCCCCGGGTCCGCCGCCAGCTCCGCCGACGACAGCGGTTCGAGGAGCGCGACCAGATACGTCTGGCCGACGAACAGCACACCTGCGAGCGCCAGACAGAACAGCACCGCCCGCGCCACCTTCTCCGAGCCGCCGGTGACCTCCTCCGCGAACGAGGCGATGGCGTCGAAACCGAGGTACGAGAGCACGGCCACCGACACCGCCCCGACCACGGCCGCCACCGAGAACGTCCCGTCACCGGCCAGCGGCGACCACCAGTCGCGCCGTGCCCCGTCCCGTGCGAGGACGACCAGCGCCGACACGACGAAGACCAGCAGGACCACGATCTCCATGGCGAGCACCGCGAAACCGACCCGCGCCGCCGCCCGTACGCCCCAGAGATTGAGCAGCGTCGTCACGACCACCGCGATCGCCGTCCACACCCACCGGTCCACCTCCGGAACCAGCGCCTCCATCGCGATGCCCGCGAAGAGGTACGCCACGGCCGGGATGAGGAGGTAGTCGAGCATCGCCATCCACCCCGCGACGAACCCCGGCCCTTCCCCGAGCCCCTTGCGGGCGTACGTGAAGACGGAACCGGCGAGCGGGGCGACCCGCACCATCTGCGCGTAACTGAAGGCCGTGAACGCCATCGCGACGGTGGCCACCACGTACACCAGTGCCACCGCGCCGTGCGACTTCGCGTCCAGCGTGCCGTAGACGCCGACGGGGGCCATGGGCGCGATGAAGAGCAGCCCGTAGACGACAAGGTCGCGGAACCCCAGGGTCCGCCGCAGTCCGGTGTGGGATGCCACCTGCACTTCCTCGGCCATGGGGCCAGTCTCGGCCACCGTGTCGATCACGGGCCGTACCGACGCGGCCTTACGAACGGTCCGTACCGATGCGGCCTTACGATGGGACGCATGACTGCGACGCCCGCGACCAACCGCCCGAAGCGTGTCCTCCTCGCCGCTCCCCGTGGCTACTGCGCGGGCGTGGACCGTGCCGTGATCGCCGTGGAGAAGGCCCTGGAGCAGTACGGCGCGCCGATCTACGTACGCCACGAGATCGTGCACAACAAGTACGTCGTCCAGACCCTGGAGCGGAAGGGCGCGATCTTCGTCGACCAGGCGACCGAGGTGCCGCCCGGCAACATCGTGATGTTCTCCGCGCACGGCGTGGCCCCGACCGTGCACGAGGAGGCCCGGGAGGGCCGCCTCAAGACCATCGACGCGACCTGCCCGCTGGTCACCAAGGTGCACAAGGAGGCGGTCCGGTTCGCCAACGAGGACTTCGACATCCTCCTGATCGGCCACGAGGGCCACGAGGAGGTCATCGGCACCTCCGGCGAGGCCCCCGACCACATCCAGCTCGTCGACGGCCCCGAGGACGTCGCCAAGGTCGAGGTCCGCGACCCGGACCGGGTCGTCTGGCTCTCCCAGACCACGCTCTCGGTGGACGAGACGATGGAGACGGTCGACGCGCTGAAGGAGAAGTTCCCGAACCTGATCTCCCCGCCGTCCGACGACATCTGCTACGCCACGCAGAACCGGCAGCTGGCCATCAAGGAGCTCGCCGGCCAGGCCGAGCTGGTGATCGTCGTCGGCTCGAAGAACTCCTCCAACTCGATCCGCATGGTCGAGGTCGCCAAGCAGGCCGGCGTCCCGGCCGCGTACCTGGTCGACTTCGCGAGCGAGATCGACGAGGCCTGGCTGGAGGGCGTCACCTCGGTCGGCCTGTCCTCGGGCGCCTCGGTCCCGGACGTCCTCGTGCAGGAGGTCCTGGAGTGGCTCTCCGAGCGGGGCTACGCGGACGTGGAGATCGTCAAGACGGCGGACGAGTCGCTGACCTTCTCGCTGCCGAAGGAGCTCCGGAACAAGGACCTGCGCGCCCAGGCGGCAGAGCTGATCAAGGAGTAGCTCCGCGCCGCTGCCCTTACCGTGGGTTCATGAACGTCTTCGGAGTGGACATCGGCGGTTCGGGCATCAAGGGCGCTCCCGTGGATCTGGAGCGCGGCGAGCTCACCGAGACCCGCCACAAGGTACTGACCCCGCAGCCCGCGACACCGGACGGTGTCGCGGGCTGCGTCGTGGAGGTCGTGGAGAACTTCGGCTGGTCGGGGCCGGTGGGGGTGACCTTCCCCGGCGTCGTCACCGGCTCCACGATCCGTACGGCGGCCAACGTCGACAAGGGCTGGATCGGCGTCGACGCCGGCAAGCTGCTCGGCGACCGCCTCGGCGGCCTCCCGGTGACGATCCTGAACGACGCGGACGCGGCCGGGGTCGCCGAGATGACCTTCGGCGCGGGCCGGGGCCGTACGGGCACGGTGATCCTGCTGACGCTCGGTACGGGCATCGGCTCGGCGCTCTTCGTGGACGGCCGGCTCGTCCCGAACACGGAGCTGGGCCACCTGGAGCTGAAGGGCCACGACGCGGAGAAGCGGGCGTCGACGAAGGCCAAGGAGGACGAGGACCTCAGCTGGGAGCACTGGGCGCGGCGGGTGACGAAGTACCTGGCGCACGTGGAGATGCTGTTCTCGCCGGAGCTTTTCATCATCGGCGGGGGAGTGAGCCGGAAGGCGGACAAGTTCCTGCCGCTGATCGAGGGCATCAGGGCGGAGATCGTCCCGGCGGAGCTGGAGAACAACGCGGGGATCGTGGGCGCGGCGATGGCGGCGGCGCGGGAGTAGGGGTCGGGGGGCGGGGCGGGTTGCGAAGGGGCTACGGAGCGGCCTGAGGGGTCGCTCCAGGGAGTCGTCGCCGGAGCGGGGGCGGACGGGGGCTGGAGCGGCCCGCGGGCGGCCTGAGGCGGTCGTTCCGGGGGGTCGTCGCCGGAGCGGGGGCGGACGGGGGCTACGGAGCGGCCTGAGGCGGTCGTTCCAGGGAGTCGTCGCCGGGACGGCGGTAGACGGGCGGCTACGGAGCGGCCCGTCGGACGGCCTGGGGAGCTGCCCCGCCCTTCGCCCCCGGGCCGTTCCTGGCGGCACGCGCGGCGGCGGCGCGCTGGCGGCGCCCCATGTCGCGTACCTTCCGGACGCTGGTGATCAGACCGGCGACGAGCGTGCCGCCGTACAGCCACCCGGCGTGGACGGCGAGGGCGGTGACGACGGCCATGGCCTGCCCGCCGAAGCCGCCGGACCCGCCCGAGATGGGCACGACGCCGACGGCGAAGGCGATGGGCACGCTGATCGGGGCGGTGACGAGGTCGGCGGTGCGGACCCAGAGCGCGGTCAGGGCGCTGACCGGCAGGAACAGCAGCCCGTAGACGAGGGGCGAGCCGTCGAGGATCAGCCAGTCGAGGAAGCCGAGCACCAGCATGGTTGCGGAGGCGAAGAGCCCCGCGCCCAGGCCGGTCAGCCGGGGGTTGGGCAACCGCCTGAGGGCGAGGACGAAGGGCGCCACCGGGGGCGCCGACCGTCGTACGGGAACGGTGACGGGCACGGGCCCGGAGGGCGTCGCCCGCTCGACCCGGCCACGGCCCGGGCGCGCGGCGACGCGATAGACGGCGGCGCCCTCGACGAGCGCGCCGGGCGGCGTGAGGGGCGTTTGCGGCCGTCGGCGGCCTTGCGGCTGACTTGTCCTGTGCTGCTCCACTACACCAACGTAGGTCGGGAAGGGGCAGGGGAGCGGCCCAGGACACGCCCTTTGGGTGACGTAGCCGTCGAGAACGGCCGAAGGTCGGCGTCACGGGCCGGTTCGTACCCCCCGTAAACTGGGGGATCGGCCCACCCACCGCACCCCCATCCGTACTCCAGAAGGTCGCCACCGTGTCGCTCACGATCGGAATCGTCGGTCTGCCGAATGTCGGCAAGTCGACCCTGTTCAACGCCCTGACCAAGAACGACGTCCTGGCGGCCAACTACCCGTTCGCCACGATCGAGCCGAACGTCGGCGTCGTCGGTGTCCCCGACCCGCGTCTGACGAAGCTGGCGGAGATCTTCAACTCGCAGCGGGTGCTCCCGGCGACGGTCGACTTCGTGGACATCGCGGGCATCGTGCGCGGTGCGAGCGAGGGTGAGGGCCTGGGCAACAAGTTCCTGGCGAACATCCGCGAGTCGGACGCGATCTGCCAGGTCATCCGTGCCTTCAAGGACGAGAACGTCGTGCACGTCGACGGCAAGGTCTCGCCGAAGGACGACATCGAGACGATCAACACCGAGCTGATCCTCGCGGACCTGCAGACGATCGAGAAGGTCCTCCCGCGGCTGGCGAAGGAGGCCCGGATCAAGAAGGACGTGGCCCCGAAGGTCGCGGCGGTCGAGGCGGCGAAGGAGATCCTGGAGCGCGGCGACACCCTGTTCTCCCAGGGCATCGTGCAGGGCACGGACAAGACGGAGCTCCTGCACGACCTGCACCTCCTCACCACGAAGCCGTTCCTCTACGTCTTCAACGTGGACGAGGACGAGCTGACGGACGACTCGTTCAAGGACGAGCAGCGCGCGCTGGTGGCCCCGGCGGAGGCGATCTTCCTCAACGCCAAGCTGGAGCAGGACCTCGCCGAGCTGGACGAGGAGGACGCCATGGAGCTCCTCCAGTCCGTCGGCGCGGAGGAGCCGGGCCTGGCGACCCTCGCCCGCGTGGGCTTCGACACCCTGGGCCTCCAGACCTACCTGACGGCCGGCCCGAAGGAATCCCGCGCCTGGACGATCAAGAAGGGCGCGACGGCCCCGGAGGCGGCCGGCGTGATCCACACGGACTTCCAGAAGGGCTTCATCAAGGCCGAGGTCATCTCCTTCGCCGACCTCGTCGAAACCGGCTCGGTGGCCGAAGCCCGCGCGGCAGGCAAGGCCCGCATGGAGGGCAAGGAGTACGTGATGCAGGACGGCGACGTGGTGGAGTTCCGCTTCAACGTCTGATTCGTCCGGCGAAAGGCCGTCCGACCTGCGGGGAGCAGGTCGGACGGTCGGTCTCCGCGGGTGGGGCCGCCCGCAGAGGCGTGCTCCTAGGTCATGTAGTCGTACACCGGCCAGAACTGCGGTGTCGGGGGTGGGCCCGCTGCTCCGGCGGCCTGGAGAGCGGGTGCGAGACGTTCTGCGAGGAATCGCTTCGCGTCCTCTTCCGACTCCCAGACCTCGATGACACGCCAGCCGCCGTTCGGGCTCGGTCCGGCGGCGTGGAAGATGCCGCCCGCGGGCTTCTGCTGCAGGCCCAACTGCTCCCGGACCTTGTCGTAGATCTCCTGCGAACCGTGTGGGTTGTCCACCAGCATTGCGATCGCCATGACGGTCTCCTTCGCTCATGTGGAGTGGGGGACGAGGGGGTTGCCGATCTCGGCGCGTAGCGCTGCCAGGAAGGCTTCGGGCTGCTCGAAGGCGGGGTCGTCGGCGGCGTTCTCGATCACGTGGAGCGGCCATCCGTGGCGGTCGCTCGCGGCCTCGGCGACGCTCAGGCGCACCTGGAGGTCGTGCCGCCCGCAGATCAGGCTGGTGGGCACGGTGATCCGCTCCAGGTCGTCCGCCGGGATCGGGGCCATCGCGAACGCCGGCATGAGGCTACGGAGAGCGACTTTCTGGCCCGGTGTGCGGGCGCGGTCGAGCGCGTAGGCCTCCAGCAACTCCATGCTCGTACCGAGCTGTTGGCGCAGTGCGCCCAGGTCGGTCATGCAGGCCCCCATGAGCTGGTCCTGGGCACGCTCCGTGGGCCGTGCCATGAAACGGACCATGGCGAGGGCGAACTTGGGGGCGGGGCGGAACCGGGCGAGGCCGTACGTGTCCACCAGGACCAGCCGGCCGATCCGGGCTCCCTGGTCACAGGCGAAGCGGGCGGCGATGGCGCCGCCGAGCAGATGTCCCGCCAGGACGGGGCGCGACGTACAGGTCCGCTCGATCAGCTCACCGAGCCACGCGAGAACGCGATCGGCCTTCAGCGGGCCGTCGCCCACCTCGGAGGCGCCGTGGCCGGGCAGGTCGGGAGCGATCACGCGGTGGGTCTCCATGAGATCCGGCATCACGCGCATCCAGGTCGCGGCGAACTCACCGGGGCCGTGCAGGAGGACGAGCGGCGGGCCGTCACCGCCTTCCAGTACGGCGGTCGGGATACCGGCCAGGTCGAGTCGTCGTTCCGTGGCGGGGAACCCGGCGAGGAGCTGTCGGCGGAGGTCGTCGCCGGCGGAGGACTTGTTCATCGCAGCCACCTCCATTCGCTTTCAGCCTCCTCGTGACGACGGCGGCCGGCATCGCCCGGATTCACCAACTACGCACCGACGAAAGGCGTGGTCATTTCCGACCAGCGCCGTCAGACGAGGTGGTGTTCGTAGGCGAAGGCACTCGCCGCGGTCCGCGACGACACGTCGAGCTTGGCGAAGATGTTCTGGATGTGCCGCGCGACGGTGTGCTCGCTGATGACCAGGGCCGATGCGATCTCCCGGTTGTGTTTCCCGGCGGCGACCAGGCGCAGCACCGACTGCTCGCGCGGTGTCAGCCCGTGGACACCCTCGGGCGGGGCTCCGGCGCGGCGGGCGATCGAGTCGGTCCGGGCGAGGTCCGGCGCGGCTCCCAGGCGCTCGAACACGGCGCAGGCCGCTTCGAGCTCCAGGTCCGCGGTCTCCTCGTCGCCCAGGGCGCGGCAGGCCATGGCCAGGCCCACGCGCACCCGTGCCGTCTCGTACGGTGCTTCGAGTTCCCGCCAGCCCCGCTCCGCGTGACGGAGCGCGATCAGGGCGGACCGCGCGTCGCCGGTGGCCAGATCGACCGTGCCCCGGGCGCCCGTCGCGATCACGCGCAGCTCGCCGCCCCGGTAGTTCTCGGCGATCGCCCCCAGCTCGTCGCAGGCGCTGCGCGCCGCCTGGGTGTCTCCCACGGCCAGCATGATCTCGATGTGGGCGGGCAGCAGCCGCGCCCGCTCCAACGGCTCGGTGGTCTCGTCGAGCAGCCGGCGGATCGCGGCGCTCGCGGCGTCCGCGTTCCCCTGGGCCAGTCGCAGCAGGGCAAGCCCCGGCTGCGGATCTTCTCCGTACCGGCCGGCGTCCCGGTACGCCTCCTCGGCCGTCGCGAAGGCCCCCTGCAGACGGTGAAGCTCCGCCTGCCGGTAGTACGACGGCGCGGCTGCCCCCTCGTACGACTCCTGGCGGAACCGCTCGCCCGCCCGCTCCGCCTCCGTCAGCGCGTCCCGCCACGCACCATGCAGCTGCATGATCTCCGCGCGGTGCACGAGGCACTCGCCGGAGAACACCACCATGTCGGGCTGCTCCTGGCACCACGAGGTCAGCGCCTCGGTCCACTCCTGGGCCCGGCGGAGTTCGTACACCGCACGGCAGACGTCGATCACGGCGCAGTAGATCACCCCGGTGACGATGGGGGAGAGGTCGCCCGCCGTGACGGCCACCATGACCTCGTCGAGGAGCCCGAGCCCCTCCTCGACCTTCCCCTGCCGCACCAGGGAGTGGCCCTGTTCGTACACGGAGAGGGCGAGCAGGTCCGCGTCCCCGAACCGCTCCGCGATCACGACGGCCCGGCCCGCCGTCGCGTAGGCGCCCGCGTAGTCACCGCCGGCCCGCTGCCCCATGACGGCCGGTATCAGGAGGTAGCCCTCCTCGACGCAGGCGCTCTGCTCGGCCTCGACCAGCCGGTGGGCCCGCCCGAACCATCCGGTCGCGTGCCCCACCTCTCCCCGGAACGCCAGATCGACCCCGGCCCAGAAGGCACAGCGCGCCGCGCGCAGCGCCTCCCCGGCGTCGAGGTACGAGCCGTACGCACGCTCGAGACCGCTCACCAGGTCGTCGTGGCGCCCGGTCATGAAGCCGGAGACGGCCAGGAGTTCGAGGTCCTCCGCCCCGAGCGGAGCCACCTCGTCCGCGAGGGTCAGGGCCTTGTGGGCATCCGCCCACGCCCGCACGGCATAGGCTGCCCGGCCGCGCTCAAGATCGCCGGACACGGTCATGACCGTCGGCTTCCCAGGCTCTGGTCCATGGCGCCTCCAGGGAGCACTTCAATTCTATGAGGTGACCTGGAATGTATCTATTTGTTCCCCGAGGCCACGGAACCTCGACGAGGTGCTGCCCGGGCTCCTCGTCCAAGACGGGACGCCGGATGCGCAGGACTAGAGGGACCTCAGTGCCGCGAGGAAGTCCAGTCTGGTCTCCAGGTGGGACAGGTCGCGGCCGGTGAGGTCTTCGATGCGGGCGATCCGCCGGCGCAACGAGTTCACGTGCAGGTGGAGTTGGGCCGCGCAGGCGGTCCAGGACGCGTCGCAGGCCAGGAACGTGTCCAGGGTCTTCAGCAGGTCGGTTCGGTGGCGGCTGTCGTGGTCGCGGAGGGGGCCGAGGAGGCGGGTGGCGAAGGCGCGGCGGGTTTCGGCCGGGATGAGGGGCAGGAGAGACAGGATGTGCTGCGTGAGGTCGTCCGGGCCGCGCACGGTCACGCGTTCCGGGCCCTCTTGGGCGACCCGTAGCGCGGTACGGGCCTCGTCGAGCGCTCGTTGCGCGTGTCCGGGCTCCGCGACCGGCGAGCTGACGCCGATGGAGACGCTGTCCGTCGCGCCGAGCCAGCGCGCGAGCGCCGCGGCCAGTCTCCGCTCCAGGGCGGCGCAGTCGAGGGCCAGTTCGGGGGTCAGGGCGAGGAGGACGGCCTGGTCGCCGTCGGTGGTGGACGCGATGTCCTGGGACGAGACCCGCACCGGGCCGTCCGGCTCGATCAGCGCCTCCTCCAGGAGTACGCGGAGGGCCGGGGCGGGGATCGGCCGCGTCCCGTGCCACTCGCCGCCGGCCACCACGAACTGGCAGCGCGGCCAGTTGTCGACCTGGCTGACCACGCCCTGCGCGGTGCCGCGCAGCCGGACGGGGATCTCCTCGGGCGGTACGCGCCTGCGCATCAGGTCGAGGAGTCGCCCGGCCAGGTCGTGGAGCGCCGCCTTCGTCCGCTCGTGCGCGGCTCGCGCGTCGGTGACCAGCTCGACGGTCCGGTCGAGGAGCTCCACCTCCGCCGTCGGCCAGATTGACGTGTCCCCTTCCACGACGACCAGCCAGTCGCCCCACTCGGAGGCTTGCCCCTCTGTCGGTGGCGTGGGTGCCGGAACCGGTACGAGGGAGTAGTGGCTGGATCCGATCGTGACCCCGTGAGGGGCCGGCTCCTGGGACCGGCGCGCCGCCAGGTACCGCGCGGCCAGCGCCACCGCCGTCCTGGGGCGCAACGGAGGCTGCACCCCCGCGATCTGACGTCCCGTAGGGGACAGGACGTGCAGGTCGAGGTCGAGGCTGTGCCGCAGGAGTTCCAGTACGGAGTCCGGCGCGCCTTCGTCGGTGAGGAGCCGCCGATGGCGTTCGACCATGGCGGCGAGGGTGCCCACGTCCTGGCGGTGCAGCCCGCGAAGACGGCTCAGGACGTGTTCGGTGATCGTGGCGAAGGACGTCTCCGGCCGCACGGCGAAGAGGGGGAGGCCGTGGCGTCGGCAGGCCCGTACGAGGTCGTCCGGGACGCCCCCGTGCTCGACCTCCCCGGCGGCGAGGGCCGCGACGCCCGCGCGGTTCAGGACGCGTACGAACGGCTCCGCGTCACCGTCCTTGTGCCACCAGGCGAGCCCGGTGAGGACGAGTTCGCCGCCGGTGAGGAAGCGGCCCGGGTCGGCCAGGTCGATGGTCGGGACGGCGGAGACGGCGCGGTCGAGCACGGCTGGGTCGAGCACGGTTCGGTCGGGCATGGCTGGGTCGAGCGCGGTCCTGTCGAGCACGGCTGGGTCGGGCATGGCTGGGTCGAGCGCGGTCCTGTCGAGCACGGCTGGGTCGGGCATGGCTGGGTCGAGCGCGGTCCTGTCGAGCACGGCTGGGTCGGGCATGGCTGGGTCGAGCGCGGTCCCGT